>JBBQWB010000078.1:0-15568 GCA_038210985.1 Bacteroidales bacterium | reverse complement strand
GCCGGAATGGCTCCTTTACGCTCACAAATTTTTCACCTTTTTAAAACCGAAAATACAGACAGAAAAGTATCCTATTGGTACGGAGCCCGTTCGTTAAGTGAAGTTTTTTACGAAGATGAATTCCATGCCATTGAAAAAGACTTTCCAAATTTCAAATTTAACTTAGCTTTATCGCAAGCTCTTCCCGAAGATAATTGGAATGGACTTACTGGTTTTATTCACAATGTAGTTTTAGAAAATTACCTTAAAAACCATAGCGAACCTGAAGAAATTGAATATTATCTTTGTGGACCTCCAATGATGAACGATGCGGTATTTAAAATGCTGGACAATTTGGGTGTTCCTAAAGAGAACATTGCATACGATGATTTTGGCGGCTAAATAGTGTCGTCTATAATGTCCGATAACTTCGTTAAGTAAGCCATTTCTAAATTTCATGATTTAGTCAAAGAAAATAAAAGAGATTCCTCACTGCCATTAGTTGGATTCGGAATGACATTGGTAGCTCTTCGCAAAATAGGAGCCATAACCTAGCAGTCATTCTGATTCGCCAAGGCGAAGTCGAAGAAAGGCTGCGGATGCTTCTACTTCGCCGTGGCGAATCAAAATAATCAAAAAGATGAGTTTTACTTGTTGGTGATTCGCCGAGGCGAACCAACAAGAGCACAACAATGGCACAAGGGCTAGAACTCGGATTGTAAACCCGAGCGAGCAGTAAGTTTCGGGATAAATTAACTTTTATACTTAAATGTTTCCCAGTTCCAAGGTTTTGCCAATGCATCAGCATTTTTTTCCGCTATCGGATATTTACTTTCATAGTAACTTTCTCCAAATTTTATATTGTAGAAATCTCGAAGTTTATGATTCGGGATGTGCAAATCTGGGTTTAACTCTAAATCGCCAGGACTTCGCATGAAAGCATTAAACATTCCACGTTTTTTAATTATTTCGGAAGGAAGATGATTAAATGGTCGGCAATGCGGATAAACTTCTTCAATCAAAAATTCAGTTATTTCTTGTGAAAAACCGAAATAACTCATTTTAACTTCAAACTCAAATGTTTGGTGTTTGAAAATATCCATAAATGACATCCCAAAATATTTTTGAAGCTGTTTTTCACGTTCTTTAAAAATTCCAGGTGTTACATTTTGATCAAAAATAGTTGCTTCTATAGGATTTGGTGCAAAAGACCAAGGCTCAATTTTAGGAGCAAAATGGCAATACGAAAGGCTCCAATCAAATAAATCCCACATCATACTTTCCCAAATTCTTTTTATACCGTCCCATTTCCGAATTATCGGTTCAAATTCACGGTCGATGTCGTCGTGCAAATAATTTAATTCTTTTAAATCTGGGATTTTAAATCTATTACCAGCAGCTAATTTATCAAAAGCTTCAATTTTTTTTCTGGCAACTTCAATGTAATATGGATTTGCAGGAATTGCTTCGGCAAATTCCAACCCATATACTAAGCCATCACGCATCACCCCAGTGCCTTCCATTGCTTTATCAATACCTGTTTCAATCTGCATTCGCAAAAAAGTTGGAAATGTCATGCCCGGTTGTTCTCCCAACTCAATTACTTTCAGAATTGGTTTAATTAAAGATTCTGGATTGCTCAAAACTTCAATCTCAACGGAGCTATCAAACATATTTGGTGTTTTTTTCTTTGCTTCTTTAGACGATTTTTCCATTTGTTTTTTAACCGAATCAAAACCACCAGCAACATCAAACGTTTTTTTCTGAGTTCGTCCAACATAATCAAGTCCTTTTTCGCTTTGAGCTTCATTATATTCAGAAGATGCCATTCGTAACATCTCCTTATAGTTATCTTCCAATCGCTTAACGGCATCTTTCAACGCATTAATGCTTTGTTTTAGCAATGCTCTATCATCATATCCATTATCTCCGCTTGATGCTGAAGCTTGCCTTGCATATGCTCCTAATGCCCTACTATAATGGTCGCTGAATTTACCATAAATATTTTCTTGCATCATCGACCCATTAAACACATTCATATCGTCGGTGGACTGACCTAGTTCTTCCATTCGATGATAACAGGCAACCATTGCATCAAAATCTTCACCCGAAATTTCTTTTTGTTTGCAATCCTCTACCATGTTTTTAAATGTTCCGAGGATGGAATCTAATATCATTGGATCTAGTGGCATGTTATTAATTTTATGAGTTAATAATTTTTTTAAAACGTTCGATTTGAACCTGAATTTGCTCATCGGTGAACGGAAGTAATCTTCGATGACGATATTCAGCGATGATTTCGGGATTTAATTTCCAGCCGTTTTTCCAATGCTGATTGTTTGCTTCTGTGCTTCTGGCTCCTTCCAAAATGCTTTTGCGTAAATCATTAGCCCATCTGTTCATGTCGGCTTTATATTTTTCGGGAACCTCCGCATTAGCGTAAACCTCAATAAGATCCACATATTCCCAATCGTAAACAAAAAAATGGTTTGATTCATCCATCGAAATTTCAATCATATTTTTGTTCGATTCTTCCGTAACCATTGTAATTAAATCGTTTACGTTTTTACATGAATCTAATTTTTCCAAAATTCGTTTACTTAATAATATCCTAACGGTTTCTTGATGTTTTTCAAAATGTTTTTGATCCATAATGTACTGATCCTTTGACAAGGCGGTAGCACATCGCTCATTTAAATCCCCAATTTTGTCTTTAAATTCGATAAGTTCGTTACAGCTATGAAGTGCATCACTCAAACGTTTTTCTGCGGCGTAGTAATTTGAATAATTTGGATTGCCCGCATATTTTTCGGCTCTTACAGCGTAATATGCTTTATATTCCTCAAAAATTTTGTCTGCCATGATTTTTTTGTATTAATGATTCTACTAAATTAGTAAAAAAATTCAAACAATCATTAGACTTTAACATATATTGAATAAACAACATTTAAAATGGTTTAACATTTAAAATATCTGACCAAATCACAACAGTCTCGGCATTATCAAAAAGACAAGTTTTGCCTTGTTGGTGATTCGCCGAGGCGTACCAACAAGAGCACAAAAATTTTCATAGGAGTTAACTGGTGTTAACTCCCATGAAAATTTTCAAAAACAACGCTGTTACCATACTTTATAGACTGACACTATTTAACTTCAACTACAACTTCGGTTGCATTTTTCAAGTTGTCTCCAACTGGGCAACGATTCATAATTGCTGCTTTCCATTTTGACAATGTTTCGGCATCTGCGTTACAATCAGGATGTATGGTTGCTCTTATCTCCTTATATCCTGCTCTTTCCTCAAAAGACTGTCCAAATAAACGGGCAGGATTTAAGTTTCCAACGATATCAATTTTAACTCCTTTTAATTCAAATCCAAGTTCTTTGGCACAAACATGGGCCATTACATTTAAGCATCCAGCATAAGCGGCAAGTACAAATTCTACAGGATTAGCACCTTGGTCAGTTCCACCTAAATCACTTGGTTCATCTATTATCAATTCAAAACCTCTGGCTTTAACAATAGTTTTAGTCGGGTTTTCGCTATGAGCTTTCACTCTAAATTTTAAATCTGTCATTTCTTTATATTTTAATGTTATCAACTATTTACAAAAATATTTGTTTTAATTACTAAATACAAGGTTTTGTGTTCATATGATTTGCTTGTTTTACAATGAATATTTAACCTTAATTGATGTAGTTTTACATCATTGCAATAGTATTATTGATTAAAACTTTGTGAGATGATAGTAGAAAATAAAAATAACAGGAATGAAATTGAAATTACCGCCCAATTTTGTTTTGCCGCCTTAACGGATGCCGAAAGAACTGAGTGGCTAAATGCTAGAACTGAAATCCATTTTGAAGCTGGGGAGACCATTATTAAGCAAGGTTTTGTCGCGAGCAGCATTTTGTTTTTGGAGGAAGGATTGGCAAAATTGGATATTAATACAGATGGAAAATCAACCACCATCGGATTGATTCCTCCTGATTCTTTTATTGGCATTGTTTGCACATTTGCGAGTCACAATGTCAACTTTTCATCTGTGGCAATTGAAAAAACAAAAATCAGCATATTCGATATTAGCTTGTTTGAAAAACTGATTAAACAGAATGGAGAATTCGCTTATCGGATAATTAAGCATATATCATTGGTTACAAATGAATTGGTTCGTAATATTTCAAGATTTTCGCATAAAAATATTGAAGGTTCATTGTCCATTTTATTGTTAGAATTTTCAAATATTTATAAATCCGATTCATTTGTATTGCCTGTAAAAAGGGATGAAATGGCTAAGATGCTAGGCTATTCTAAAGAAAGCGTAATAAATACTTTGTCAAAATTTAACAAGGATAATTTATTATTGGTTCAGGACAAAAAAATAACAATTATTGATAAAGATAAATTGATTATAATTGCAAAAAACGGATAGGGAATTACACGTCGAATTAATTTAAAAGGATACAATTTAAATCAGCTCGACAGCATATCGCCATCCATTTTGACCAATTTACAAATATGAAACAACGAAAAAATAAAAATTAAATAATGGTATTTATAGATTATTATAAAGTATTGGGCGTTTCTAAAACCGCAACCGAAAAGGAAATTAAAACCGCCTATCGTAAACTTGCTCGCAAGTATCATCCTGATATTAACCCAAATAACAAGGATTCCGAAGTAAAATTCAAAGAAATTAATGAGGCAAATCAAGTTTTAAGCGATTCTGAAAGCAGGAAAAAATATGACAAATACGGTAACGATTGGAAACACGGAGAGGAAAATCAAAAAGCTCAACAACAGTATTCTCAATATCAATCAAGTCAGCAAGGCTACTCAGGTCAAGAATATTCTGATTTTTTCGAATCTATGTTTGGAGGAGCAAGAGCATCTTCAAGACAAAGTCGCAATACTAAATTTAAAGGTCAGGATTATAATGCCGAATTGCATCTAAATCTCAAAGACGTTTACGCATCGCAACAGCAGATTTTAACAGTTAATGGCAAAAAAATACGATTAACCATTCCAGCTGGAGTTGAAAACGGACAAGTTGTTAAAATAAAAGAAAAAGGAGAAAATGGGATAAACGGTGGACCTAATGGTGATTTGTATATTACATTTGTCATTAATAATAATTCTCAATTCAAACGCGAAGGCAACAATTTATATAAGGATGTCGAGCTAGATTTATATACATCTATTTTGGGTGGAGAAATAATTATCGATACTTTTAGCAGTAAGGTTAAGCTTAGCATAAAGCCTGAAACAAAAAATGAAACGAAAGTAAAATTAAAAGGAAAAGGCTTTCCTTTTTACAAAAAAGAAGACAAATTTGGGGATTTAATCATCACTTATCACATACAGATGCCTATAAATTTAAGTGAGAAAGAAATAGAGCTATTTAAGGAATTACAAAAAATTAGTGCAAAATGATTCAAAAAAAATTAATATCCACAGAGATAATTTGTACCCATTATAGCATTGAAATTTCATTTATAGATGATTTAAACAAAATGGGACTTCTTCAAACTCAAATTATTGAACAAAAACAATTCATTCATCCAGACCAAATTGGTAATCTTGAAAAAATTATCCGACTTCACAACGAATTAGATTTGAATTTGGAAGGCATTGATGTAGTGTTTAATCTATTGGAAAAAGAAAGGGAAATGCATAATGAATTAATTGCCCTAAAAAACAGATTAAGACTATACGAAAATGACTAAAAAATTAGGCATAATAAAGTGTAAAATAATAGTCAAATGTATTTTTCCCTTCATAAAAATCCAGGAAAACATTGGTCGGAATAACTTAAATTCGATACGAGTATAAAAGCTTGTCCGACATTTGGTGGAAAGAAGTTGGCGTTCTATTGCAGACACTATTTAACAGTATTCACGTATTATACAGCAAGAAATTGAAACTTTAACGTTAATCTTTCGTAAAACCCCTTATTGTAGAAAAAATTAAATTTTGTAAGCTCTTTTTGACGTAATTTTGCACAACTAAAACAAAAAATACAAATGGGATTATTTTCATTTTTTACTAAAGAAATTGCAATTGACTTAGGAACAGCAAACACTATCATTTACTATAATGACAAAGTGGTTGTTGACGAGCCATCTATAGTTGCTATTGAGCGAAGTAGCAATAAAATTATTGCTATTGGTAAGCGAGCACTAATGATGCACGGAAAAACACACGAAAACATTAAAACGGTACGTCCTTTAAAAGATGGAGTAATAGCCGACTTTCAAGCAGCTGAGTATATGTTGAGAGGCATGATAAAAATGATTTCGACAAAAAATTCACTTTTCCCACCAGCTTTACGAATGGTTATCTGTATTCCTTCGGGTATTACCGAAGTGGAAGAGCGTGCTGTTCGCGATTCGGCGGAGCAAGCAGGTGCTAAAGAAGTTCGTTTAATTCACGAACCAATGGCTGCTGCAATCGGAATTGGAATTGATGTTTTAGAACCTACCGGAAACATGGTAATTGATATAGGCGGTGGAACAAGCGAAATTGCAGTTATTGCACTTGGTGGAATTGTAAGCAACAAATCAATCCGTACTGCTGGCGACGACTTTAATGTTGATATTGAAGAATATATGCGTAAGCATCACAATATTTACATTGGCGAACGTACAGCCGAAAAAGTAAAAATTGAAGTTGGTTCGGCTTTAAAAGAATTAGATAATCCACCTGATGATGTTCCAGTTCATGGACGCGACCTTTTAACTGGTATTCCAAAAGAAATTATTGTAAACTACACCGAAATTGCCGAAGCAATTGATAAATCAGTTGCTAAAATCGAAATGGCAGTTATGAACGCACTTGAAAATACTCCTCCTGAACTTTCGGCGGATATTTTACGAACAGGAATTTACTTGACTGGCGGTGGTGCTTTATTAAGAGGTTTAGACAAACGTATTGCACTAAAAACACGATTGAATGTTCACATTGCCGACGATCCATTAAAAGCTGTTGCTCGAGGAACAGCAATTGCACTTAAAAATTTCAACAAATACCCATTCCTAATAAAATAATACAATTTTATCCCAATACCTAAAAGGCTGTTTAATCTCATTTACAGCCTTTTTTTTATATATTATTGTGTACAAATTGTATAAAAAGGCGTTACGATAGTTTCTAAAACCGATATTTTATGCTTAAATTTGTCGTTTATTTCAAAAATTTATGTATAATTTAATTCATTTTTTGTGGAAACATCTTGCAATAATTGCATTCACAATTCTTGAATTGATTTCGGTCATATTAATTGTACAAAACTCTAATTACCAGCAACAATCACTTACCTCATCGGCAAATGAGTTTTCGGGAAATATATTGCAACGTTGGAATAATTTAACTGGATATTTTCAACTCCGTTCTATAAATGAACAATTAGCATATCATAACGCACTGCTAATTAACCGACTACCCTCTTCATACATAATAACAACAGATTCTATTTTTAAATCTAGGGACACTTTATATCGAAAACAATTTAATTATTCGGTTGCCAAAGTTATTAGCAATAGTACAGGAAAAAGAAATAACTATTTAATTATCAATAAAGGACGAAATCAAGGGGTAAAACCCGATCAGGCAATTTTATCGCCTCGTGGAGTAGTAGGAATTGTAAAAGATGTAAGTAATAATTTTTCATCGGTTCTTTCCATATTACATAGCGATGCACGTATTAGTGCTAAAATAAAACGCAATGGATATATTGGAACCGTTATTTGGGATGGAAATGATTACCGCTTTGGAAAACTGATTGATATTCCATATCATCTAAGCGTTAAAATCGGCGACACAGTTGTAACTAGCGGTTATTCGACTGTTTTTCCCGAAAATGTAACCATTGGCTATATTAGCGAAGTTAAACCTAACATAAATGATAATTTTTACGACTTAAAAATATATTTTGCTACCGATTTTAATCGTGTTAGTCAAGTACATGTTGTTCAAAATAATTTTAAAAGTGAATTGGATAGTTTAACATCAAAATTTAAAGAATGAAAAACATTTCAAATTACTTTTTCAGCTTCATTCTGCTATTGTTAATTCAAGTATTTGTTTTAAACAATATAAATTTATTTGGATATATAAATCCATATTTATACTTGCTTTTAATATTAAGTTTGCCTTTTAAAATAAAGCACACTCCATTAATATTTATTTCCTTTTTAGTTGGTTATTCGGTTGACTTATTATCGGGAGGTATCATCGGTCTTCATGTAGCTTCGGCAGTTCTTGTTGGTTTTATACGACCATTTATTATCCATGGCATTTCATCAAACGAATCAGAATACGACACTAAATCGCATCCATCATTAGTTAACATGGGTTTCAAGTGGTATATTACCTATTGCATTCTATTAGTTGGAGCTCATCATATTTTATATTATTACATGGAAAGTTTCACCTTTTCCTCTTTCTTTTCCACGTTTTTCCGCTCCATCTTCAACACTGTTTTTACGGTTTTAACAATTGTTATTTATCAAATGATTTCTTTTAGATCGCGAAAAAGATAAATAAATCACTGTTTTATCGTTTTAGATTATTAATTACAAATATATTATACTACTTTTGTATTGTAAAACAATAAAAAAACATTATGAAAAAAGTTATACTTTTATTAGTCCTTGCATCTGCGAGCATTTATTATGTAGTAGGGCAATCTTTCGTGGTTACCACTCCACAGGAAAAAAATGTAGTTCTGGAGGAATTTACTGGCGTTAATTGCCAATATTGTCCAGATGGACATGCACGTGCAAAAGACCTATCCGAATCAAAGCCAGGCAGAGTTGTTTTGGTAATGCTACATCAAGGTGGATACGCAGATGCAACACCTGATTACAGAACAATATTTGGCGATGCACTAGCATCCGAATTTGGAGTAGCTGGCTATCCAATTGGTGCGGTTAATCGTGAATTATTTCCCGAAGTAGATGCTACCATTGCAATGAATCGTGGTGGATGGGCTTATGCAGCGTATCAAAAGTTTCCCGAACAAACACCCGTTAACATTGGGCTAAAAACAACATTCGACTCCGAAACACGTGAATTAACGGTGAATGTAGAGCTTTATTACACAAAAAACAGTCCTGTAAACACCAACTATATTCAAGTTGCTTTTTTACAAGATAGCATAAAAGGGCCACAAGTTAACGGTGGAGCTGGAAGCAACTACAACCATATGCACATGTTGCGTCATTTTATTACTGGTCAATGGGGCGACCAAGTTACCACTACCACTCAAGGAACACTTGTTCAACGCACTTATACATGGATTGTTCCTGAAAGCATTGGATACGGGACAGCCACTAAAATTCCAATTATAATTGAAAATTGCAAAGTTGCAGCATACGTTTCGGAATCGCATAAAAACGTTTTTACCGCAGTTGAAGTTGCAGCAACAGGAGGAATTCACAATGGCGAAACTGCAATATATATTGGAGAAATTGCTGGACCAACTACTCAAATTCAGTCAGGTGTTACTGCTCAAACAAATAACTTTGCTATGAGTTTAAACAGCTCATTATCTGGGACTGAAGCTTTTAAAGTATTTATTACACCCGAAAATGTTCCAGCTTCTTGGTCGTACAATTTTGAAATAAACAGCACAACTCATACGGATACAGTTTTGGTTAATATTGTTAGTGGAACACCGATAGCTGCATTGGTTCATGTTACTCCTGGAGCAGATGCAGGCTTAGGAAAATTTACTTTAACTATGATTTCGGTTACCAATCCAGATGCTTCTCCTAAAAAATTTGACGTTTATGTGATTCATAACATAAGCGATTTAATTGTTAGAGGTAGCGGAAGCTGGGGCGATGGATTGGAATATAACTTTGATCAAGTATTTAACGACGCCATGATTGCAACAACTTGTACTACATGGGCAAACACAAATGCGGGCGTTATGAACAAAGCTTTTAATGCAAACTTAATGGCTGGAGTGAAAAATATTTACCTTAATATTGGCTGGTCGTTTCCTAGCTTAACAGACGACGAAGCAACCTCGCTAAAGGCATTTATGAATAATGGCGGTAATGTGTTTATGTCTGGTCAGGATATGGCTTGGGACATTTCCTCGGGAGATGGATATGGAACCACAATTACAAAAGATTTTTTGAAAAACTTTATGCATGCAAAATTTGTAAACGATGGAAGCTCAACTAATAGCTCACTTGTTCCCACCACATACCCTTTCGAAAATGTAGGAACTTCAACGTTGTCGCCTGTTTATGGTGCAACTAATATATATCCCGACCAAATAGACACTCTTGGTGGTTCAATTTGTATTTTTACATACAATACTGCAACTAAAAAAGCCGGACTTAGATATAATAACGAAACTTTTAAATCGGTTTATTTAGGAGTTGGCTTAGAAATGGTTGGAGACGTTGCAAAACGTAATAATATTTTTAAAATTACTTACGATTGGTTTAATGGACTTTATGATAATATGCCCGAAGAAGCTATTCAAAGCTTATTTTTAGGTCAAAACTATCCAAACCCAGCCAATGACCATACTTTTATTCCTGTTAACTCAAAAGAAGATTGTGTTTTGGATATTTTCGACATAAACGGTCGCCAAATCTTAAGTCGTAAAATTGATGCCAATTCTGTTGTAATTGAACTTAACACATCATCGATTAAAGCAGGTCATTATTTCTATCGCTTATCAAGCAATAGCTCTCAAAGCAAAACTTATCCTCTTCAAATTTTTAGATAATTATTGCTGAAAATTTTTACGAATAAGACCTGACAAATATCAGGTCTTATTCGTTTTTGACCCAAAATAATTTAAAATCATCTTTTAATGAAACCCAAAAATATATTTTTACACGTTTTTATTCTTGTTCTATTTTCAAGTACAATCGTTAAATCCCAAACAAAAGATTTTGAAGGGATTATAAAATATACATACAAATACGAATCTTTATCATTGGATTATACGGGTCAAGACTTATCCTATTATTTTGGCGACACTTCTATCATTTACATTAAAAATGGAAATTACAAACAGGTTTATTCAAATGCAAAAGGCATCACTCAGGTAATTTACCATTGTAAATCGAACAATTATTACATGCTTAATAAGAATAACGACACTTTATATTTTGCAGATGCTAGTTCATCCAAACAAAAATATCAGATGGACAACAAATCATCCACTACCAAAACAATTTTAAATTATCTGTGTAAAAGCATTACGCTTATTTCGCAAAAAGACACTACCACTTATTTTTATGCTAGCGATTTAGCAATGTCGAGCAAACCTTTCAAAAATCACAAAATGGGCGGATATAATATGCTTACAAAGTACATTAAATCGGTGTATCTTGAAATGATTTATAAAAACGAAAATTACATAGGATACTCCAAAGCCTTTTCGGTTGAAAGAATTGCACTAAACGATTCCATTTTTAAATTACCCGATTTACCTTTGAAAAAAACATAATACCGATTTCAATTTAAAACTTTTCTTCTACCTCCAATTCTTTTTTATATTTTTACCATTCCAATTTGTCAATTAAACGAATGAACGAATGATATTTTTTCGAGTTTTTTCCGAAAATTATTTGAAGATAGCCATAATCATTGGCTTGTTTTTAGGTACATTTCTGATTTTTAAAATGCTTCAAAGACCTCCAATTTACAATGCAACTCTAAAAAACATCACCCATACATATGCTTTTGATTCGGTAAATAAAAATTGCATTTGGAAAGTTCATCAACCATATTATTACATGGACACCATTAACACCGTTCACTGGGATGGAGTTATATACAAAGACATTAGAGATAATTACTATACAAATGGCGACTGGAAATATGGATTTTTCCCTTTGTTTCCAATGGTTTGGAGATTTTTACACATCTCCAGTTTGTTTATCGGATTGTTTAACTATTTGTTGTTTGGCTTGTCGGTTCTTATTATTTCAAACTTCTTTTTTAAAGAAAAAATCAAATCATTTACCGAACGATTTTGTGTTTTTATAACCTTACTGATTCTACCTCCAATAGTTACCTATTATTTGCCTTATGCCGATGCATTAACCACTTTCACGTTTTCGATGGGCATATGGGGTTTGATGAAAAAAAAGTACTGGATTTACTTTGTTTCAATCTTTCTGTTTGCCACAAGTCGCCCTATTTTTGTTCACGTAGGATTGGCTTTTTTGACATTAGACCTCTTATATTATTTAAAGCATCTTAACTTTAAACACTTTATAAAAGAAACAACACTTAAATTATTGCCTTTAGTCAGTGGAACTTTGCTCGTTTTTTTACTTTTCTATATAAACTCAGGCTCGTTTTTTAAATATTTTGAAGTCATTAATAAATATTGGAAAACATCGTTTAGTATTCCTAATCAAATTTCCGATTGGTCTATCGAAAGTTTTGGAACAAATGTTTTCATCCTGTTTTTTCTAATTGCCCCCTCTCTTGTGCTATTTTTTAAGCATTTTATAAATCTTTATTTTTCAAAAAACAGCAAGGTGCCACAAGGAATTTTCAAAGGAGATACGGTTTCCATAAAAGACTATTTTTTTTATATTTCGATAATTTACTTTACAGGCGTTTTGGTTTTTACTCTGTTTTATCAAAGTGGAACCCTTAACGGATTAAATCGCTACATTTTTGTTTCACCTTTCTTTTTAATTTTCTTTTTCTATGGCTATCAATATCTTAAAGATATTTCATGGCGGGTTTTAATATTTAGTGTTCTTTTATTATTGATACCTTCATTTATAATGTTAACTGGTTTTCCTGAACTTGATCCCGAAATAAACTTTAGCGACTTCGGCTTTTTTATACTTCTGATGGATGTTCTGTTTTTGTACTCCTTAAAATATATGAACGACATTGTGAGAGTGCTTTTAATGATTTTACTCACTTTAATAAATCTCACATTGGTTACTTATCTTTACAACATCTATCTATGCAATGGATGGATTTATACCTAAACGATGAAAGCTAGTATTGTTTATCGAAACATTTATTTTTATCGCTTTGTGATGAATATTTTATATTCGATGAAATATAAAAATCGATTTATGGAAATAATTGCATTGCTAAAGGAAGATGAAATAAGCATTTTGGAATTATGTTTTGGCGATACAATAATTGCTCAGGAATGCAAAAAAAGAAATATTTCATGGATTGGGTTTGATATCAATGAATATTTTGTCAAAAATACTAAAACACAAGGCTTTAATGCCATTTTGGCAGACATAATCTCACTCCCTTCGTTTCCCAAAGCGGATGTTTGCATTATTTGCGGTTCTCTTTATCATTTTGTAAATGATATGGACTCCCTTCTATGTAAAATGTTAAACTCATCTTCCAAAATAATCATTTCAGAACCAATTGAAAATTTATCAACCAAAAAAGGATTTATTGGAAAAATTTCCCACATTTTAACCAATGCCGGAAAAGGTGAAGAAAACTTTCGTTTTGATAAAACTTCAATTATTGAAACTTTAAACAAATACAGCCAACTGCATCATTTTACATATACAACAATTAGTATTAAACGAGATATTTTAATTGAAATTAATCATGACAGAAATCAGCATTGTAATTCCAGTTTATAATAGTGAAGAAAATCTTACTGAATTGCACCGACAAATTACGGATGCACTTTCAGATATTTCTAACGAAATTATTTTTGTCAACGATTGCAGCAAAGATAATAGTTGGAATGTTTTAAAATCGCTTGCAAAAGAAAACGAACATATTAAAGCAATTAATCTTCGCAAAAACGCAGGGCAAGACAATGCACTAATGGCAGGTTTTAGCCAAATTTCGGGCAAATATGTTGTTATTATGGACGATGATTTACAACATTCGCCATCGGATATTTTAAATCTTTATGCTAAAATAAGCGAGGGATTTGACATTTGCTATGCCAACTTCCATATTAAAAAACAAGCAGGCTGGAAAAATTTAGGCAGTCGACTTAATGGATATTTAGCTGATTTGCTTCTAAAAAAGCCCAAAGGCATTTACATGTCTCCATTTAAAATTATCGATTCCGAAGTGATTAAATCTATTAAATACTCTGGCCCTTTTCCTTATGTCGATGGTTTAATTTTAGAAATCACCCACCAAGTTTCCTCAATCGAAGCTACTCATTTTGAAAGATATAAAGGCAAAAGCAACTATAATTTTATAAAATCAATGATCGTTTTTTTGAAATTATTCACAGGTTTTTCCATTTTACCTCTTCGTTTGGCTACTTATATTGGATTTTTTGTTGCACTTGCCGGATTTGGGATGGGGATTTTCTTTATGATTCAATATTTTTATGGCATAAATCCCGAAGGCTGGACATCGCTAATTATCACCGTACTTGTCCTAGGCGGCATTCTGCTGATGTCGATAGGAATGCTTGGAGAGTATTTAGGAAGGATGTATTCAACCGTAAATCACAAACCTTCATATTCGATTAAAGAAATTGTGAAAAAAGATGAGTTGTATTAAAAATTATAGATCAACCTTAAAAATAACCCATGAAAAAAATATTTATAATTCTTTTAGGATTTATTGCAATTTCGTGTAATCAAGTTAAAATTCAAAACGGCAAAGAGGTTCGTTTAACTGAAATTCCTTTATACATTGAGACAACGGATTACGCCATAATTAAAGGCTCGTTTAAACTACAAGAAGTTCAAAGAGCCGATATTTTATTAGGATCCTTAACTCCAAAACACCCATTGGCTTATGGTGTAAATTACTCCGCTTCGGACGAGGTTTTGTTCCGCCAAGGATGTTTAAGTCCTTATGGTTATTCCATCGTTTTAAAAGACAGTATAGGGTTTCATTTAATTCGAAACAAAGCCGATTTGAAAAAATATTTCGCTCCAATCGAAACCAAAGAAGAAGCGATAAGTTATGCATATGCCGCCACAGGGTTAAAACCACAATATCAGTTTGACATTAAACCCGAATATCGAACGTTTACAAAAACATTCAAAACCACAAATTCATTCGAAAGTGAAGACGGATTTGAAGTAAACTTATTCGATTATATAATGTGTGGATGTGGTCCTCACACTCATTTAATGATTACGTTTATCGTGAAAAAAAACGGAGATATCAATCTTAAGGAAACTCAAAAATTATACGAAGACCCCAAAGAAGATGGACTTTGTGTGGATTGAAAAAATTCATATTTTTTTTGATTTTTCAAATAGACTGGAATAACGGTATTATTTAATCTATTGAAACGGAACTTACTTTGATGTTTCTTTATTTCATAAGAGCTAGGTAGATATTTCTTACTTTTTGTAGCAACAGCTATATTAATTTATTAAACTGAATATTATTTAATTAACTTGTTTTTGTAGTAACTATTGTTTATCTTTGCAAAATGTATTTATACCGATACGGTTTCTGTAATAGTCCAATTCAATAAACATTTTTTGCACAATAACAGAAACTCTATCGGCATAATCCATACTTAAATCAAATTATCCTATGGACTAATTTGATTTAAGTATTGGTATTACAATTCAATCAAAGCAAAGGGAAAAATGGCCAACTATATCAGTTGATATTACT
>JBBQWB010000077.1:0-15584 GCA_038210985.1 Bacteroidales bacterium | reverse complement strand
AATTTGAAAATGAATGATAAAATTGGTGTACTATTCGAGGGCGATGCATTAGCCGCACCCCAAGGTAGAGCCGAAGATGTTTTGATTGCTGCGACATATAAATTCTCCGATAAATTTAATATTCGAGCAGGATACCGTATCCTTGAAGGAGGTGCAGGTAATAACGAAGTTTACAATTTTGCTTTATTCCATTATGCTTCTATTGGATTTACAAGAAATTTTTAATTACAATGGTGCAAATATATAAGTACTCAAACTATGATAAAAAAATATATCAAGGATTTTTTTCAAACCAATAATCCAGTAGTGCTAGCCACTGAGGGTAATGGTCAGCCTCATGCAAGCTTAGTTGCTATTACACCGGCTGATGATTTCCGGCTGTTTATTTTTGCAACCTATCGCTCTACCCGCAAGTACAACAATCTGATAAACAATGGAAGGGTTGCTATTTTGGTTGAAAACAGATACTTGAATAATTTGAATGAACAGGAAATTGCAGCATTAACTGCCTTTGGCTTTGCGAAGGAAGTAGATAAAGATGAATATGAAATTGCGATGCAAACACATGTACTAAAGCATCCGGAGCAACGCTCATTTCTTTTATCAAAAGATTGTGCTATTTTTCGGGTTGTTGTAGATGCATATCAGCTTGTTCGAGGAATTGATGATGTAAAATGGTGGAAAATTAATGATTAATATTATGACAAAATCTCAGCTTTGACGAATGTGAATGGTTTTTCGTTCAAAATCAATATCATACAACTTTAAATTTATCACCTCCTGACCTCGCAAACCAGCAGAATAAATCAATGTAAGCACGATGCGATGTTTTAGTAAAGTAGGTGCAGAAAAAAGTTTTTTAAGTTCGGATGGATTCAAAATAATTGGCAACTTTGCCTCATGTTTTAGCGAAGGCAACGCAATGGCATTAAAGCAATTTTACGAATGTAGTTGTGCAATGTACTCTTGCTTTGTCCTTTTAGAATGACTTGCTGTTCAAAGGTTTTGAATATTTTTTCAAAACCATAAACGGATAAAATAGCCTGCTCAATAATGGTAGGCATTGATCTTTTGTTTCTCATAAAAAACATTTTTTTAGATTGATAATGTTGTTTTACGAAATAATTGAAAAAAATGCCTACTTTTGTTGAGAGCTATCCGCTAGAAGCGGATTTAGTTCAACACTGTGACTTCGCAAAGCGAACTGTGTAATAATTTCATTATTGTTTATCTATTAACTTGCTTATTGTGGACAAGCATTATAACGCATTAGATTTTAACTTCCTCAGCCAACCCATTCATGGCAATATAAACTCCATTACTTAAAGCATTTACTGCTCCAACCGCAACACCCAAATTAAAATCGGCATCGCTGCCATTCACGCATTCGGGTAAATGAGACCCTGTTATAACAATGGTTTTGTTTTCGATATTACTCAAAAACTTTGCGGTTTCCATCATGGTGTCGGTGCCGTGCGTGAGGATGATTTTGTTGTGTAAAGATTTTTCGCAGAAATCTAGTAATTTAATTCGGTCATTATTTGTTATTTCCTGACTGTCTTTTTGGAAAAGTGTGATGGTTTTAAAATCAAATTTAACCTTAGCTTTTGCTAAAATCGGTATAAATGCAGCATCGTCAATTTCAAACGCATAGGCTCCTGTTTTTTGAGGATATTTTTTGTCGATGGTGCCACCAGTTTGGATAAATAATATAGATTGATTCATGCCACTATTTTCTTTTAATAATTTGATTTATGGTGCTTTTTAGTAATTTATAGTCCGATTTGTCGGGGATAAATTTTCGGATTGGAATGGAATTCATCCGAACAAAAATAATGAATTGATATATGGTTGCGAAAACATACGATGATGAGGTAATTAATCCTGCGGTAATAAGTCCTTCAAACATTCCCCTTTGAAATGCTTCTTCGATAAATAATAAATTAAGTCCTAAGGTAAATATCAATCCAATTCCCGAGCTAATGGTGTTATGGTAAATTTTGCCAATTCCCGAAAAAAAGTGACTAAGAATAATGGATATCGAAAAGGTTACTATCCCTAATGCAATGGAAATTATTCCTAATTTAATTCCTGTAAAATCTTTGCCTAAAACAATGGTGAACCAATTTTCGGGAATTAAACAAAGTAATCCTACGGCAACAATTGTAATTAATAAAGCTACTTTAACAAAACTAATAGCAAGTTTTACGTTAAAAACTTTATCGTTTGAATTGCTGATTTTTGAATATTCGACCAATGCCAAACTTTTAGGAATGAGCCAAATACCTTCGGATAATTTTATTCCCGAATCGTATATTCCAAGTGTTGCACGACTTCCAAATTGATCAATAAAAAAGTAGGAGAGTCGATAGTTCATCAATTGCATAAACGAAGCCGCAAAAACATAAGAGCCGTATTTAAACATTTCGATAACCACTGTTTTTAATTTCGCAGTTTTGCCATTATCAAAATATTTAAAACTAATAATTAATGAAATTACAGCCGAAATTAAGTAGGCTGCGTAAAGCGAATAAAAATAAATATGGAGATTTTTTAACGAGAAAATATTATACAATACCAATACTCCGGACAATAAAATTACAATTTGAAAAAGCGAAATAATATTGAATAACTTAATTTTTTCTCGACCAATTAAAATAGATGTGCTAAAACTATAAATAGACAATAAAAAAGATAAAAGGGCAACGTGAATTGAGTATGATTCGGGAAGCATTTTGGTGTAATGCAAAATAATTGTTCCAAAAATAGTAACAAATATAGTCCACAGTAAATACACAAATGCCATTTTTTTAATGGGGTAATGAGCCGAAAGATAAATTAATGCACCGCCACCTGCAAAACTCGAAAGCAGTTGCAATATACTAATACACAAAACAATAAGTCCAATCGTGCCAACTCCTTCGGCACCAAAATAATTTGCATTCGCAACAACTAATGTCAAAGTCATTATGGCAATTGCAATTTTTGAACTTATAGTGCCAAGGATATTTCGAATCATTCGGATATTTTCAAATTTTCAATGACAAATTTAGACGATTATTAGCTTACTAACAGTAAAAAATAGTTTTTCGTATTTTTGGTATTTATTTTTCAGAAGTTTCGGCTTTAATAATGGAGGCGCCAATAGCACAATCCAAACAACGTTTTTTATTGCAATATTCGTTTTTTAAATGAATTAATGCTTGCGTTCGATAGGCTGTAGTGGAGTTAATTCCAATTTGATTAAAGTGTTGTGTAATCGAATTTTTTTCGCCATTTATGCAATCCATAAATTGTAGCGATTTGTTCATTAACTCCTTGTTGTCGTTTAATTTACCATACAAAAACTGAAAAGGAATTACGGTATTGATAATTAGTAAATCGATGCTTTGATTTCCGATTTTTTTGGACGAAAAAGTGCTGGGTTTATCCAACATAAAGTGCGAATTCCAATAGGGTGAGGGCTGTGTTTGAAAAATTTCCCTTAATGATTGTATTGAATCGGCATAAATGACCGACGAAAATAAGGATTGTGAATGATTAAGGAAACTTGCAAATTGTGCAATTCGGATGCTCGGAAAATTATTTGGACGCAAACGTAAGTAATTCCACAAATGACTTTCGATAGAGCTTAGCTGAAACTTGTTTTTTAAAAAATAATATTCATTTTTTAGTTTCTTTGGATATTCCTCTTCAAAATTTTGATCGAGCATTCCTGCCTGACCAAAAAGCAAAGCTTCGATTTGATATAGATTATTTTTGTGTTTGTTGATATATTTAATCGGTAGCGATTTAGCAAGCATTTCAAAACCAGTACTATTAATTTTAAATCCAAAATTAGATGCCAGAAACTCATAAAAGGTTTGTTCCCAATTAAATGTATTTTGTTCTAATCGTTTTAATATTAAATTAGTTTTTGTTTCAATTTTCTCAATTAGCAATCGTTCAATCCACATTTCAAAACGAATTCGCTCAATTTTGTGTATGAGTTTTTCGCAAGGAATCCATTGTTCCGTCTGCATAAATTGTAAATAACGAGCATGCATATCTTCGTTTATTCTGTTTTTTAACGATAAAACAGGAATATTATGTAAAGCAGGTAAGTCGTTTTTTTCATCATACTCAAAAACGATATGTAAAATAATATTTTGATAAGCAGGGTCGTTGTCGTGTCCGTGTTTTTTCCAATCCTTTGAATGACAATGAATTTCGATGTTTCCAACCCATAAAATACCATCTATTTCAACTCTGGCATTTAAAAAGTCGGGACCTGCATCGCGATTGTGCCAACCAGGCGAAATTACTTTAATTTCTTGCCCTTGCTCGGTTTTGAGTTCTTGAAAATCGTATAATTTGAATTTCCAAAGATGATGTAAAAAATCTTCTTGCATTTTTTTTATTTTTTATTCCATGCGGTGGTTGAAGCTTGAGCAATAGGTACAATTACAATGTCATTGATATTTACATGTTCGGGCAGATTTGCTACAAAGTATGCAGTTTCGGCAATATCGTCGCCACACAAGGGTTTGTAGCCTTTGTAAACTGCAGCCGCTTTTTCTGGATCACCATGAAAACGAACTAACGAAAATTCAGTT
Organism: Bacteroidales bacterium; assembly: GCA_038210985.1. Classification (GTDB taxonomy): domain Bacteria; phylum Bacteroidota; class Bacteroidia; order Bacteroidales; family WCHB1-69; genus JAQUGA01. The sequence continues at coordinate 10,989 of JBBQWB010000077.1, read as the reverse complement.
TCGACAGCACCTGGAGCAATTTGTGTAACTTTTATACCATAAGGTAGCAAGTCTATTCGCATTGCTTTGTTTAAAGCATCCACAGCGTGTTTGGTAGCACAATACACATTTCCATTCAAGTAAACTTCCTTGCCAGCAATCGAGCCAATATTAATAATGTGTCCTTTTCCTCGTTTTACCATAAAAGGCGAAATAATTCGTGTAATATAGAGCAAACCTTTTATGTTTGTGTCAATCATCTTTTCCCAATCTTCAATATCTCCTTCTTGAATAGTGCTTAGTCCCGAAGCTAATCCAGCATTATTTAACAATATGTCGATGTCTTTCCAATCGTTTGGAAGCGAATTGAAAGTTGCCACAACTTCGGAGTTTTTGCGAATGTCAAAATTTAATACTTGAGTTTGAGTATTATAATTTGTTTCAATTTTTGCAGATAACTCTTTTAATTTTTCATTTCTGCGACCACAAAGTATTAATCGGTAATTTTCGCGTGCAAATCGCAATGCAATTGCTTCGCCAATGCCACTTGTTGCTCCTGTAATAAGTATTGTTTTCATGCTAGTATATGTTAATAGTTAATTGTTCCACCTTTTTGCAAATGTGGTTTATTTTATGGTTAAAATTATTTCTTTTTCTTTTTTTTGTTTTTGTTTCGTTTAAAAAGTTCTCTAAAAGTATTAAAATCTTTTCTAAATACCAATGCTAAACCTTGGGTATATGGTGCGTTAATATTTGTAAACTCATTGTTGTTTAGCTGGTTAAATGCTTTAATTCGTATTTTTCCATCTTCTGTAATTTTATATTCAACCTTTACATCACCCACAATTTGGTTGGCGTTTTGTTGATAAATGTTTTGCCCACCAACCCCTAAATTTCCATCAATTATCAGTCTGTCGTTAAATAATTCGGTGGACATATTAACTTGAATTTCTTCACTATATGTGGCATCACCTTGACGATATTTAACGCCAATATCAACCCCTTTGCTATATTGTGAAATAAGACTGCTTAATTGACTTGTAACCATATCGAGCGATGAAGTGCTAATTCCTTCGCCCATCATATTGCCATATTGTGCTATTTCGGGCTCAAATCGTCCAAATAGTAGGAGCGAAAACGTTTGACGAATCATACTTTGATCGTTTGTGGTGTCGAGCATATTATAGAAAAGTGTTTTGGTCGTATTATCTGACGAAGGCAAAGTAATGCCAAAACTAACATTTGGATTCATTAATTTACCAGTAAGATATAATTCGCTGTTCACAGGAATTCTTCGGGATGTGGCTGAAGAAGAGGAAGATGTCCCGCTTGAATCACTGCCCATTAAAGTTGCAATGGATGCACGTGTTTTAAATATGGCTTTTAAATTAATGTCGGCATCGGTAGGGTCGCCATTCCATTGAATTGTTCCGCCATCTTCAATTTGAAATTTTTTATTTATGATATCTTTAATTGTCATTAAATATTCACCTTCGGTAACTTTGTAAATTCCATACATGTTGAATTCTCCATTGGTGTTTATTTCCAATCGCAGAGTTCCTTCGCCCGAGCCTTTAATTGTGCCTCCGGTGGAAGGGTCGAGATAAATGGTGAAACGTGCATTTGGATTTACATTGATTAAAAAATTCATTTGAACACCCGAAATGTCCTGTCTGTATTTAGATTCGGTGGAATCAATTTTTTTATCCTTAGGATTTATAAACGTAATAAATGATTGGTTTGAAACACTTGTTGCATAAGATATTGGAATAAACATTTCGGTGTTTTTGTCGGATGTTATTTGTGCATTTATCACAATGTTTTCCGAGGGTCCTTTTATTTCTACTAATCCTGTCCCAAATACTTTTCCGTAAAAAAGCTCATTCATTGTTTGATTTGTGTTTAGAGCCATTAATTTATTGGCTTTAACCGACAAGTCGATGTAAAAGTTTTTAAAATTATGGTGGGTAACCGAACCACTTAAAATTCCAATATTACCTTCACTGTCTAAAACATTTACATCGTTAAAAATGAACTTGTCTGGTTCAATCGTAATTTGATGCGTAATAGTGTATTCGGTGTTTAATTCTTTTACTCCAACCGAAGTTCTCATTAATTTTAAAGTTCCAGCCATTTCCGGACGCTTTAATGTGCCAAAAAATTTCAATTTTCCACTAGCAAAACCTTCAAGTTTATACAATACAGCACTTAAATATTTCTCAATTGCTTTTAGTCTGAAATTTAATAATTCAGCAGTTAAATCCAGCGAATCTTTAGCAGGGTAGTAGTAGCCTTGAATAGCAATTGGACGATTTTCGCTTACATTTCCTTTGTATATAATTTCGGCATTTATAAACAAGCCTTGCTTGCGATGATCCCAAACGGAAACAATGTCGGCATCGCCAAGTTTTTGACTGTTTAAACCTAAATTTTTAACTTTCAAATTGGTTATCAAACTTATTTTATTAAAAGCATCCACAATTTCAATTTTGCCATTTAATACACCATCTAAATCAAATTGCCGTAAGGCTGTTAATGGATCTACTTCCGAAATGTCAAAGTTTTTCAACTCAATATTCAAGATTTTTTCAGAATCTTTTGATAATATACCATTTATCAAAATGTACTTATTGTTGCTGGTAAACAACAATTTGTTAATTTGATATTCATCTTTTGATAAAACCAATGAGTTTCCGTATTCGATTGTCCATACCGAATCGTTAATTACAATTTTCGATTCGTTAAATGTAGCTTTAAAAATCTTGTCGCTTAAAAACATTGCTTCACCGCTAATTTCCGAATAATTTTTTCGAGCATCAACATTAGCTCCATTCCAAACTATATTAAAATGAATGCTGTCGTGGTTTAAATCTCCTTGAAATACAAATTGCTTTAAATAGATAGAATCTGATTTGCTAATTTGTATAAAATCGCTTCGTAAATCAACCGTTAATAAATTGCTTAAAGTGTTTGTGTTAAAGTGAAAGTTTGTAAATTCGATTCCCGACATGGATATAAATTCTGCTTCCAAATTGCAATTAATGGTTTTGTTTTTAGCATTTAAAAATCCGCTGATATTAGCATTGTCTGAAATTTTAAGCTCTTTTAAAAATAAATCGGTAATAGGTTTAGCATCAATAACCAAAATGTCGAAACTTAAATATCTGTTTTCCGATTTAAGGATAATGGGCTCTTTGCCTTTTTTTACTTTTGGTTTTTTAGAGTCGATAACTTGGCTGACATTGTCGGTAATTATATTTTGATTGGATAATGAAGGCAAATACTTTTCAAGAATATTATCGGCTATGGCACCAATGTCGGAAAGTAAAAATTTTCCAGCAATATCCACATTTATCCAATCGGATACAACTTGAATATGTTTCATCCCTAAAAAATCAATGGATGAACTGATTTTCATAGAGTTAATCTTATATTCATTTTTGTTTTCTATATAGTTAAAATCATGAATGTTTATTTCGCCAAGTAAATTATCCAGATTTGTCCCTTTTACATCAACCCAAATTTTAGTTTTTAAATTTATGTCGTTTGCTCGTTCACTTATATGAAGATTTGAGAGTTTAGCTGTTTCGATATTGCTGAAAAACTTATACGATTCGTTTCCTTTTGCTAAATTGGCATTTCCCTCTAGCTTAATAGTTAGGTTTGGGTCGTCGATGGAAATTTTTGTGCTAAGAACCTGATTTATAATATTTCCATTTATTTGAATGTTATTTATGCTCGTTTTGTTTAGTACAACAATGTTTTTTATGGAACCATCAAAATTTAATTCTAAGTTGCTTAGTTTGTCTCCCGAACCTTTTATCTCGGCATCAAAAGTAATTGTATTAATGTCTTTTAAGTCCGAAATAAAGAGCGAAGGATTAAGGTTTTCGGAAGCCACCTTGCCATTGTATTTCATTGTATTGCCAATGGTTTTAAGATTTAAATCGGTAATAAGTGTTCCGGCGGCAGTGGTAAATCGAGCATTTACTACAAAGTCGTTTATAAATCCTGTAAAAAATCCCTTTAAATTTATTTTTTCAGCATTAAATAGGTTGTAAGGAAGCGTAATTTTATTTTTATTAGGTAAATTAACTTTTCTAATATCCTCAATGGTAGTTGCAAATTCTTTGATGTTAAAATCGATAAATGTTTCATCGATATTTGGGAGCCCGTTAATTGTTAGGTTAGCTGAAAGTTTAGTGTTAGATAAATATTTTAGTTCAATATCCTTAGCTACCAAACGTTTAATTTTACCCTTTAAATTTAATGAAGCATAAAATGGATTGTTGAAATTGCCCAAATTTGGAACAAAAAAACCAATATCTTGACTGTTTATTTTTGAATTAAAAAGTGCCAAATTAAGGGTAACTTTATTGGTAAAATCATTAAAATCGGACAATGAATCGAAATTAAAAGTCAAATCGAAAAATAAATTTGAACGGAATGTAGCTAAATTCGTGTTTCTTAATTTAATTTCGGTTTGTGTTAAATAGATATTTGATTGTAATTTTTGAATGTAAAATCCGCTGCTATCATAAATCGAAAAATTTGTCAAACAAACTTGAATTGAATCGTTTTTTGATTTAAAGTCGGAAAAGGATGCGTTGAAATTCGATAATTTTAAATTATTGAAATCAAGCATTTTAGGGTGAGCAGATATTTTATTGTCGATAATGTAGGAGAATTTTCCTCGCAATAAATCAAAATTGCCAAACGCAATAGTCCAAGGATATTTTGATTCGGTGGAACTTGGAGAACTAAAATAATCGATTAAAAATTGATAATTAAAAGTTGAGTCATTCTTATATTTTCGCAAGTAAATATCAGGGCAAACAAGGGTGATTTTACTAAACTTTAAACTTTTATCCTTAAATGAAATGTTGTTTACAAAAGCATAAGCTTCATCTACTTTTAATAAATTGTGATGATGCTTGTCTTTAATTGATAAATCGGAAAATGAAACATTTAAAAAAACCGACAAACTAACTTTGCCAATATTTACTTCAACGCCTAGTTTTACCGACAAATCTTTGGCAATTTTATGGGCAATTAAAGTTTGAATATATGGAATTTGAACTAAAATTATCGCCAAAATAATAATCGATGCCAAGGAAACTGAAATCCAAAGAGCGGTTCGCTTGATTATTTTAATAATTTTGCCTTTCAAAATAGTTTTTTTATGAGTTCATACATATTAGGCATAGAATCATCGTGTGATGATACATCTGCAGCAGTTTTAAAAGATTCAATTCTATGTTCTAACATCATTTCAAGTCAAAAAATACATGAGCAGTATGGCGGTGTGGTGCCCGAATTAGCTTCACGTTCACATTTGCAAAATATTGTTCCGGTCATCGACACTGCAATTAAGAATGCAAATATAAACAAAAGTCAGATTAGTGCCATTGCTTTTACACGTGGTCCTGGACTTTTAGGTTCATTGCTTGTTGGAACTTCGTTTGCCAAAGCACTGGCTTATGGTTTAAATGTTCCACTAATTGAAGTGGATCACTTGCAAGCCCACGTTTTATCGCATTTTATTCAGCTTTCGGAGGATGTAAAAGAGGTTCCAACGTTTCCGTTTTTGTGCCTCACTGTTTCGGGCGGTCACACTCAAATTTTATTAATAAAAGATTATTTCGATTTTGAAATAATCGGTCAAACCATCGATGATGCTGCTGGTGAGGCATTTGACAAAGCTGCAAAAATATTAGGATTGCCTTATCCTGGAGGTCCTTTAATCGATGCGTTAGCAAAGGAAGGAAATCCTCACGCATTCAAGTTTTCGGAAGCCAATTTGCCGAATTTTGATTTCAGCTTTTCGGGCTTAAAAACTTCGTTCTTGTATTTTTTGAGAGATAATCTGAAAAAAGACGAAAATTTTATCGAAAAAAATAAAGCCGACTTAGCCGCTTCAATTCAAAATGCAATCATCCATTCGTTAACCAAAAAAACTGTTGTCGCTGCTAAGTATTTAAACATTAAGCAAATAGCAATAGCTGGAGGCGTTTCGGCAAATTCCGAATTGCGAAACCAATTTACACAAATTGCAAATAATGAAAATTGGAAATTGTTTTTACCATCGCTTCAATTTACTACCGATAACGCTGCTATGATTGCAATTGTTGGATATTTTAAATTTTTAAAAGGCGATTTTTGTAGCTTGGATTCGGTGCCTTACACAAGATATGGGAAAGGTTAAATTTTGTTATTTTAGCGTATTAAGATAAATGTTTAAAAACGAAAGATTTGGATTAGAAATTTAATCCGTATTTTTGCAAAAAAAACAAATGAGTCGAATAATGGCTATTGATTATGGTCAAAAAAGAGTAGGGTTAGCAGTTACCGATGAACTTCAGATTATTTCTACGGCATTAGCTACCGTTTCGGCTCATGATATTTTTACGTATTTAGAAAAATATGTAAAACTGAACAATGTGGAATTGTTTGTTGTTGGTGAACCAAAACAAATGGATTACCAAAAATCGGATGCATCAAAATATATCGACCCATTCGTAAAACGACTCGAAAAATCTTTCCCGCAAATTCCAATTGCTCGCTACGACGAGCGTTTTACCTCAAAAATGGCTTTTCAAACTATGATTGATTCGGGAATTGGTCGCGAAAAAAGAAAAAATAAAGCCTTGGTAGATACCATTAGTGCAACCCTGATTTTACAATCCTATATCGAATCAAAAAATAATCAATCGTTAAATTTTTAAATTATGATACTTCCAATTGTGGCTTTCGGACATACAACCCTCAGGAAAAAAGCTCAAAATATAACAAAAGATTTCCCAAAACTAGACGAACTAATCGCAAATATGTGGGAAACCATGTATTTGTCAAATGGCGTTGGATTGGCTGCTCCGCAAATTAATCAATCCATTCGCTTGTTTGTAATTGATACTTCACATTATGCCGAAGAAGACGAAAATGCAAAGGATTTTAAACGCATTTTTATAAATGCCGAAATTTTAGACCAAGAAGGCGAGGAGTGGATGTTTAACGAAGGTTGTTTGAGTGTTCCTAATATTCGTGAAGATGTTTGGCGTCAGCCAGTTATAAGCATGAAATACATGGACGAAAATTTTGTGGAACATACCGAGAAATTTGATGGAATCCGTGCCAGAGTTATTCAACACGAATACGATCATATTGAAGGTAAATTGTTTGTGGACAGAATTAGTTCGCTTCGTAAAATGTTAATTAAACGTCGCTTAGCAGATATAACTAAAGGTATTGTGGATATAAATTATCGAATGATTTTTCCTTCAAAATAAACTTAAACCTCAAAAAAAATAATTATGAAACGTAGTATTGTTGTTTTATCCATTTGCTCATTATTTCTATTTGTTGCTTGTAATCCTAAAAAAAGTCATTTAGAAGAGATTTCGAATCTCGAAAAAGAGTTGTTCGACACAGCCAAAAAAGGAATTGATGAGCCTAAAGCAATGCTTTTAGTGGATAAATATGTTGCTTTTGCCGACAAATTTAAAGACGATTCTTTAGCCCCAATGTACTTATTTAAAGGAGCCGAAATTTGTATGAATATTCATAAAGGACAACGTGCAATCGACCTTTTTGCTCGTGTAATGAAAGATTATTCTAGCTATAAAAATGTACCCGAAGCACTTTTTTTAACCGCATTTACCTTTGAAAATGTGATGGAGAAATATCAAGATGCTGAGAAAAATTACAAACTTTTTATCGAAAAATATCCAGATCATTCTCTAAAACAACAAGCCGAATTAAGCCTTCAACATTTAGGAAAAACACCAGATGAACTAGTTGCCGAATTTGAAGCCAAACTAAATGAAGATTCTCTGGCTACTACAGCTAAAAAATAATCGGTGGTTGAGCTTGTCGAAACTTATTTTATTTGGTGGTTGAGCCTGTCGAAACCCCTGCCGTTTAACATTTGAACCTCTCCAAAAATTAGTTGGTTAGAAAATCTTCACACCCACTAATCCTCACATCAGCTAATTAGCTAATCATCACATCAATAACTCCGGTTTCGACAAGCTCTACCCTCCACTATCTACCTCAACTTTTTAATCGATTTTTTGTACTCTTTATTAAAATATTTGAAATATTTGCTCTCTTTTGTGTACTCCGCAATTTTGAGTTTAAAATTTACATTAGGATTTATTTTAAAATCTCTATTTGCCATTTCGTGAGCTAACATTTGTTGTGTTTTTTTAGTCAATGAACGTGCGTCATTTTTAAACATTAACTCTTTAAGCATGGCTAAACTATTGTCCAATTTACCTTGATTTACAAAATATTCGGCTCCATAACGCATGAAATCAGTCCCAAAATTTTGAAAAAATTGAAACAAACTTTGATGAATTATACCAAATGATTCGATTTTATTTTGAACATAAAAATCACTCAAGGATAAATATTCCACGGTGGCTTTGTTAAAGTTTAGATTTTGTAAAGTGTTTTTGCAAGCTTTCAAATCGGTTTGATATTTAGCAGGTGCAATACAACGCTTATTCCCATCCGTGGCAACTTGTTTTTGAATGGCACAATCGGGAAATTTATCGACAATTACTAAAGCTTCGTTATATAATTGTAGGGCTTTAATGAAATCTTTTGCAGTTTCAGCTTTAGTAGCTAGTTCGAGTTTTAGGTCGTAATCATGTTGTGCATTCACACATTCTTGCTTAAAAATGCCTTTTTTAAGTTCCTCAATCTGCTCGTTAAGTTGTTTATTGTCAGTTAGTAAATATGATTTTTGATCTTCCATTACCTGCATCAAAATTTCGCGGGCTTTTGGCAAATTATTACTCTGAACGTATTTTAAAGAAGTGTTTGCATCCACAATCAATAATTCGAGTTTCGATTTTTTCAATAATTCAGGAAGCTGTTTGTCTTTTTTAACTTCCCATGATGCTTCAATATAAGTAGCGGTTTTAAACTTTGCAAATGCATTCTGAAATTTTTTCTCCTGATAATATTTTCTTCCATCATTAATTAGCACTGGGTAATAATCTGCATAAATCTGTTTTTTAAATGCTATTGCATCCTCGCTATCCGCAATCCATTGCTTGTTAGATGCTTGATAATTAATGGCTCTGTCGGCATCAACTATTGCTTTTTCATGATTACCATTGCCAAATGCTGCTTTTGAGTTTAGAAGATAGTTTTTATAAATTCCATTGTGCGATATTGTGGTTAATTTATCAATATCTTCGTTGCAAGTGTGTTTTGGAATTTTTGAGCAAAACTTTTTTAATCCATCTAATAATGTAATGGCTTCTTTAAATTGCTCTTTCAATATATATGCTTCGGCAGAATTTAGCCTTGTATTTTCAATGTTTTTCACCAAATTAAGAGAGTAGTTGAATGTTTCATCATCAATATTTGGAAATTTATAGAATTCATTTAAAAGCGATTCGGATTCATCGATATTGTTTAAATCATAAGCAATTATCGCCAAAAAAAACTGCGATTTTGCATATTTTGGAAAATAAGCCAACGATTTTTTAAAACTTATTTTCGCATCGCTAAGTTTTTTGTTTTGATATTCGTTATATCCTTTATCGAAAAACTTTTCGTGTATAACGCTTTTTAATCTATTTAACTCATTTTGTTTATCTTGCAATATGTTTTTTAATTCAAACATTTTGTTTCTCACTTTTTGTGGGTCATACATGTTTATTGGAAGAATGGTCCAAAATGGATCGCTTTCTATTTCCCTAACCAAGCGACTTATTTCATTGATATTTGTGACATTTATTTCATACAAATCAATATTGTCGGTTTTCATTTTACTCAGTTTGGAATGGCTTTCGTTTAAGTCGCGGTCGGCTTTATAATAAGTGTCGATTGCTTGTAAATGTGCTCCAAACCTATTTTTATTATCAAAGTCGTACATGAAATGAATGTTATCCATATTAAATGAGTAGCGATTTTGTCGAACGGTATCGGTATAATTAAAAGCTATTTCATTTTCGGCAGGATTAAATGGTCGATTGTTTTGCTTAAATGTAGTTTTTGCCGAATCAACTTCGCACCATAAAGTGCCCGAAAATTCATATTTTGACGGAATTAAGGCTGGGGAAATGTCAAAGCCTTTGTATATAATATCGCCATCAAGTCGGATGTTGCTATATGAAACCCAAATGTTTACAACGTTTCTTTGTTTGGTTATTTTTATATTTTCATCTACTCTGAAATTAACTTTTGTATTATATAAATATTTCGGAGTATAGTCCGATATCATACTAATTATATCGTTTATGGTTCGCTGGCTTTCGCTCACGTCTGAATTATAACTTAATATGTACGTTTTAGTTTTAATAGTTTCAAACAAAACTTCGGTTTGACTGAATGAAAAACTATAGATAAATAAAAATGCAATAAAGAGTCTGTATTTCATGAAAATATCTTTTAATTATTATGCAAATATAAGGAAAAGCAAAATAAATTACAATTTGACTTTGTTAATGTTTGACTGTCATGCCAAAGGCAGACATTTTGCTTAAGGTTTTTGCCGAAAATGATTCACTAAAAACCATATCGATACAACACTTTGAGTTTATAATGTTGGTTTTAAAATAACGGCTTGCAAATTCAATTGCCAACCGTGTGTGTCTTGAACCACTATCTTAGGAAAGTGGGTGCTTTAAAACAGATGAGAGTAGGTCTCTCAGTGACGATTTTCAGGAATAGTTACTAAACCGCCTTATGCTGCAAGAGTTGGAAACAGTTTTGTGGTGAGCGATAAGGTTAAAAACGGAAGCAACGACTTCTGTAGGTACGAATACAATGAGCTGAACGCAAGTGAACCAATGATGAAGCCTCGTAAGGGCAAAAGACGATGTCAAAAGTGGGTAGTTACGTTTGTATCCACGATAAGAGTGTATCGGATACCTGATTACTGGGTACACGGCATCCGGGGTTAAGTTGGCAGGACATGTATTCAGGCTGTTTTAAGGAACAAGTGAACTCTACTTCGTTCTGTAAAATCGCAAGAGGAAGCAGACATCAAAGGAT
>JBBQWB010000076.1:0-15700 GCA_038210985.1 Bacteroidales bacterium | reverse complement strand
TAGAAGACTTCCATTTACGCGAAAAAATTACCCATTTCGACCACGAACGCATCCCTGAGAGAATTGTACATGCCCGTGGAAGCGGTGCACATGGTTATTTTGAACTTACGGAATCATTGTCGGAATATACAAAAGCTCAGTTTCTTCAAAAAGTTGGAACACGAACTCCTGTTTTTGCACGTTTCAGTACTGTGGCAGGTTCAAGGGGTTCAACTGATTTGGCACGTGACGTCCGAGGTTTTGCAGTAAAATTTTATACCGAAGAAGGAAACTATGATTTGGTGGGGAATAACATGCCTATTTTCTTCATTCAAGATGCACTTAAATTTCCCGATTTAGTTCATGCCGTTAAACCCGAACCGAATAATGAAATGCCACAGGCAGCATCTGCTCACGATACTTTTTGGGATTTTGTGTCGCTAACTCCCGAAACACTTCACAACGTAATATGGGTAATGAGTGATCGTGGGATTCCTCGCAGTTTAAGAATGATGGAGGGTTTTGGTATTCATACCTATCGGTTTGTGAATAAGGAAAATAAGTCTGTTTTTGTAAGGTTTCATTGGAAACCAATCCTTGGAGTTCATTCGGTTTTATGGGATGAAGCTCAAAAAATTTCTGGAAAAGATTCTGATTTTCATCGTCGCGATTTGTGGGATGCCATCGAAAATGGCCAACCGGCTGAATGGGATTTTGGGGTTCAAATTGTTCCAGAAGAAGACGAACATAAATTTAAGTTTGATTTACTTGATCCAACTAAACTGATTCCCGAAGAACTAGTGCCAGTGAAAATTGTGGGTCGTATGACATTGAACCGAAATCCAGATAATTTCTTTGCTGAAACCGAACAAGTTGCTTTTCATCCAGGACATGTAGTTCCGGGAATCGACTTTTCAAACGATCCCCTTTTGCAAGGCCGATTGTTTTCATACACCGATACCCAACTGATTCGCCTTGGAGGTCCCAACTTTCATGAAATACCCATTAATCGACCCATCGCTCCAGTACATAACAATCAACGCGATGGATTTATGCGACAAACAATAAATCCTGGACAATCCAGCTATCACCCAAATTCCACAGGCGGTGGACATCCGCATCAAGCAAAAGCTTCGGAAGGTGGATTTGTATCCTACCACGAAAAGATAGATGCACATAAAATTCGCTCCAGAAGCAACAGTTTTATGGATCATTATAGTCAACCTACCATGTTTTATAATAGCATGAGTGAAACAGAGAAAAACCACATTGTGGATGCTTTCCGATTTGAATTAGGAAAAGTAAAATTAGAAGACATACGAAAAAGGACAGTCGGACTGCTTTCAAAAATTGATAAATCACTTGCCGAAAGAGTTGCAACTGGTTTAGGTTTCGATGTTCCCAAACCCGATACTATTTCCAACCACAGCTATCCTGCTGATGCGGATCCTAAGAGCTATCAATCTATTGAAGCAGATCCTGACATTATGAATTCACCAGCAGTGAGCATGGAAAACACGGTTAAAGACACCATTAAAACTAGACAAATAGCTGTATTAGCAGCAGATGGAGTGGATGACAATTCCCTTAACAAAATGCTGAATACCTTGAAAAAAGAAGGTGCAACGGCGAAAATTATTTCTGTTCATTTGGGCAAAATCCAAACAGCAAATGGACAAAGTATAAAAGTGGATGAAAGTCTCTTAACCGCCGCATCTGTATTTTATGACGCAGTTTTTGTTGCATCCGGCAAAAAAAGCATTGATATGCTAAAGAAGCAACCTAAAGCAAAAGAATTTATAGAAGAGGCTTACAAGCATTGTAAAACAATAGCTACTGAAAGGGATGGATCTGAATGGTTCAAGAAAATTTTAACCTTGGATTCAGACAAAAAGAAAGATGACGGAGTTTTAATTGATGCTCCCAATACTGAATTTGTAAAGGCGGTAGCTCAGCACAGATTTTGGATTCGAGAAGCAAAATTGAAAGAATTAGAAGAATCAAATTCATAAATTAATCGAAAGAAAACAACAAGCGATAGTGTTTTACATATCTATCGCTTGTTAATTTATGAATGACAGCAAGGATATTATGTGAATTTTTAATAAAATATGAAATATGGATTTACGATCAAACGAACCTTATTGGTTAGTAAAAAACGCTTTTATAAAAAGTTACCCTTCATTGGATAAATCCATATCCACCGACATATTGGTAATTGGCGGTGGAATTACTGGATCTTTAATTGCACACAAACTCTTGCAAGAAGGCAAAGATGTTGTTCTGGTCGACAAACGGAATGTCTGCAACGGAAGCAGTGCAGCTAGCACTGGGATGCTACAATATGAAATTGATGTTCCATTGTATAAACTAATTGAGAAACGAGGACTTGATTGTGCTGTTTCCAGTTATAAAAATTGTGAAAAAGCTATTTTTGATCTTAAAAAGATAATTGATGAGATTAAAAGCAATTGTCCTTTCAAATTTAAAAAAAGCATTTATTTTACGGCCACCCGAAAGGGCATTAAGGGTATGGAAGAAGAATTTATTGCAAGAAGAAAACATGGATTTAATGTTAATTGGCTCGATAAAGAAGCACTCATAAAATTGGGATTAAATGCTTACGCCGGAATTGAATCAGTTTCCGGAGCCATCATTGATCCCTTCAAATTCTCCTATGATTTATTAGATTATTGTTCCAAAAAGGGAATGAAAATTTATGATCATACTGAAATTCAGGAAATTAAAAATGATGGGACAAAATTTATAGTTAAAACTCAGGATAAAGTTTCAATTCAAGCCAATCATATCATCCATTGCACTGGATACGAAAGCGGAAATACCCTGCGAGAGAAAGTAGTAAATCTTAAAAGCACGTATGCATTAGCCAGCGAGGTTTTTGAGGAAATGCCCAAAGCATTTAAAAACCATATTTATTGGGATAATTCTGCTCCGTATTTTTATTTCAGAACAACTTCCGAAGGTCGTATTATTATAGGCGGTTGTGATGAAAATTTCAAAAATGCCATAAAACGGGATTCAATTTTATTCAAAAAGCAAACCCATTTAACCAAACAGTTTCAAAAGTATTTTCCAGATATTAATTTTAAAGCAGATTATATTTGGGCAGGCACATTTGGCGAAACCGAAGATGGATTACCTTATTTTGGCCGACCCAATTCGGAAATAAATGAACATTATATTTTAGGATTTGGCGGTAATGGAATCACCTATAGTGTCATGGCCCGCGATGCAATCTTGCATTCCCTTAACCATACGAAACACCAATTTTTAGACGATTACCGTTTCGGTCGCTGATATTCTTAATCAACTCTTTACACACAATCAACTGAATTGCAATACCATGAAAACTTTTCCCAAATCTACCCCGATTCGGAAAAAATACATTCCACATAAAATAAGATATTAAATTATCTCTAATATAGGAATCTTATAACATTTTCATAGTTTTCTGTAACACATTTAGTGTTCAGCTGAGGTAATTTTGCCTTATCGAATTTAGCGAACAATATTATCAATTAAAACCAAAATCAAATGAAAAACGAAGAAAAAAACAAAAAGATTGTAAAACAATCTGCAAGTTCAAAACAACCAGTTAGTAGCCAGCATAAAGAAGGTGAAATGAAAAGCGAGAAAAAAGCATCTCCAAAGAAAATGACCGACGAAAAAGAGGATACAAAAAAGCAGACTGCTAAAAGTGTCACTTCAAGTCGTGAGAAAATTTCAGACAGAACTCTTCAATAGCAAAAAAAGAATTAAAGTGATCAAATTTTAAAAAACAACAAAGATTTGTTCCCCTTAATTCAAACAAAAATCAAACATAAAAACAATCATTAAAAACATAATATCATGAGTAACATACTTTATATCTTAGCCGTAATTTTAGTCATTGCCTGGGCAATTGGATTTTTTGCTTACAGTGCAGGATCTCTTATCCACATATTACTTGTTATCGCCATTGTAGCTATTATTTTAAGAGTGATACAGGGCAAAAAACCACTTAATTAATCAATTAATACTAACAATTTAAAAAAACAAAATTATGAACACAGGAAAATTAATATTAGGAATTTTAGCTGGTGCCGCTGTTGGTGCTGCATTAGGTGTATTATTAGCACCCGAAAAAGGATCTGTTACACGTAAACAAATAACAAGTAAGGGCGAAGACTTTTGGGATAGTTTAAAAGCCAAATTTGACAATTTTGTTTCTTCAGCGAGCGAGGAAATTGAAAATGCAAAAAACGAAGCAGAAGATTTGTATGCTAAGGGTAAAGAAAAAGTACAAGAAACAAAAAATGATTTAAAAACCAGTATTAAGCTCAATTCTTAAGTAAAACTCACATTGCTAAATACATTAACAATAAATGAATATTATTTTGAGCAATGAAAAAATCTCCGAAACTTCAACACAATCATATTATGAAAAAGCAAATACTTATATACGCATTATTTATGACACTGCTAACTACATTTTCTGGTTGTGCTGTTGTCGGAGGGATTTTTAAAACAGGAATGGGAGTAGGAATATTTGTATCTGTTTTAGTAATTGTATTAGTTATTTTTTTAATATTTCGCATTTTTAAAAACAAGAAATAGATATATTTAAATAGATGCAAACTAAAACTATTAGGCATCGTTTAAAAACGCCTTAAAATCCTTAAAAAAAATATTAATTAATTTAAACAAACACAAAAAAATGAATACAGATAATCACATGCACGACAACAATCCATTTGAACAAAAAGAAATATATTCAGTGGAAGAAAAAGAAAAAATTGTCGAAGTATTAAATTCTTTAGTCCAGATAAATAACGACCGCATTGAGGGATATGGACAAGCAGCAGAAGAAACTGAAGATTCTGATCTTAAAGTTTTATTTAATAGGATGATTTCTAAAAGTCAAATTTTAAAAACTCCACTTAACTACGAAGTTTGTAAATATGGTGGCGAGCCCACCCAAAGCACTTCCGCCATGGGTAAAGTATTTCGTGCATGGATGGATATTAAAGCCACACTTACAGGAAAAAACCGTAATGCCATACTTAAATCGTGTGAATTTGGAGAAGATGCCGCACAAGATACTTACGAAGATGCAATTAAAGACAGAGAACATCTACCTGATTATATGGTTCAAATGATTACTGAACAAAAAGCACAACTTAGAGACGACCTAAATCATGTGAAATTTCTTCGTGAAAGGGGATAAATTTATATTATCCATTAAAAAAACTTTGACATAGAAAGTTTGCAATAATTTTAAATGTCGGATAAATGCCTTTACAATTAAATATGCATTTCACCATAAGCTTAGCTTAATAAAACTATTTAAAATGGAAGATAAATCATCATTAATTAAAGATTTGATTCAAATAGCAGAAATATATGCCAAAACGAATCTTGATTTATTTAAGTTGAAAGCTATTTCAAAATCCGCAGATGTAATTTCAACAATTATAGTAAAAATTATCATCTTTATTGTGATATCGCTAATGGCTGTTCTATTAAACATCGGTTTAGCTTTATGGATTGGTGAACTTTTAGGCAAATTATATTTCGGTTTTTTTATATTAGCTGCTTTCTATGTTTTAGTTGCTTTATTATTACACTATATACCAAACATGATAAAATCACCCGTGAAAAACGCACTTATTGTAAAAATGCTAAATACAAAAAAGGATGAAAAAGAAATCACCTAATACTTTGCTTAATGAATCGATAGAGCAAATGAAAATAAAACGGGCTTATGAGTTAAATATACTCAAAGCACAGGTTCATGAAGTTCATGAAAGTTTTAAGCCTGTTAATCTCATTAAAGATACTTTTATTTCAATGACGGCTTCTAAAGATTTAAAAACAGGAATTGGTAAAACAGTTATTGGAATTGTTTCCGGTTTACTTTTCAAAAAAATGTTCTTTGGTAAAACACAAAACCCAATTAAAAAAACTTTAGGTATTCTCCTACAAACAACTGTTGTTGGTTTAGTCGCTAGTAATTCCGACAAAATAATATCGACAGGAGGAAAACTATTACACTCTGTTTTTTCAAAATTCAAACATAAATAAATGTAAATTTTCAGGCAAATTAATACACAAACTACATCAAATAATCTAAAATAAAGACATGGCAAATAAACAAAAAAAACACAGAATTTGGAAAATAGTTATTTCCATCGTCGCCGTATTAATAATAATCCGCATTATATTACCTTATGTTGTATTACATTATGCCAATAAAACACTTAGTTCATTGGATGGATATTACGGACACATTCAAGATATTGATCTTAATTTATATCGAGGTGCTTACATTATTAAAGATATTTACATTGATAAGGTAGATTCAACTTCAAAACAACATATACCTTTTATATCTTCAAAAGCAATAGATCTTTCGATAGAATGGAAATCCATATTTAATGGTAGAATTGTTGGCGAACTTGAATTTACAAATCCCGTAGTGCGATTTACCAAAGATAAAGCAGAACCTGCCGCCATTCAAAAAGACACAAATGATTTTCGCAAAGTGCTTAAAAACTTTATGCCGCTTAAAATTAATTACTTTAAAATAGTAGATGGTAAATTACAATTCATTGACACCACATCCCAACCCAAAGTGGATGTTTCTATAACCAAAATTCAAGTTCTTGCAGAAAACTTATCATCTGTTCAGGATTCAGCATTACTGCCAGCATCTGTAAAAGCAAGTGCTAATATTTATAAAGGTATTTTCTTGTTAAAAATGAAACTTAATCCATTGGCAGAAAACCCCACCTTCGATCTGAATGCACAGTTGAAAAATACAAACTTACCCGATTTAAATGACTTTTTAAAAGCGTATGCTAAGTTTGATGTTCATGCAGGAACATTCGGTTTATATACCGAAGTGGCTTCACAGAATGGAAAATTTGTTGGATATGTTAAACCCATAATTAAAAATTTGGATGTTATTGGTTCAGAAGACCGTCATGATTCTTTTCTCAACAAACTATATGAAGCTTTGGTTGGAACGGTAGGTGTAATTCTTAAGAATTCTAAAGAAAAACAGGTAGCCACAAAAATTCCGATAGAAGGCAATTACAAAAATACGACTATAAAAACTTGGTATGCTTTAATTGAAGTTTTGCGTAACGCATTCGTTCAAGCCTTGTATCCTGCTATTGATCATGAAATCACTATCCTATCCGTAAATAAGGTTGAAACCGATAAGAAAAAAGGGTTTTTTGAAAAACTTTTCACAAAATCGGATAAGAAGAAAAAAAGCAAGAAAAAAAATAACTAAATCAAACTACAATATGAAGAAATCCATATCCAGTAAAATATTCAAACTTCTAAAAACAACATTTAAAAAATGGTGGGATAGGGATCAATTATACTTATTCTATTATGGACATCGTATTCGTCCATGATTGTATTTTTTGGTGCCGAATTTACCAAAGTATATTCAGATAGTCTTTATGGAGAAACGCCAGCTTCGGAAAATGGAGTAAAGGATAAAAAAATCAAATACGAAAAAAAGACCAAAGGAAAGTAGCGAAAACTCTTTTTCTATCTCTGCAAAGCAATCATTCATATTTATCATCTGCTTTTTAGTGAAAAAACAATCAAACTGAAATTTATTTCATTCGTTCCTTTAAAACTACGAGCTAATTATTTACATTTGTATAAAAAAACATTGTGGAAAACTCGATTTTAAATAAATTATTCAAATTATGGAGTGGCGTCGATGCTGAATCCATTGATAAACTTCCATTATCTGGTTCGAACAGAACTTATTTTCGCCTTACATCTTCCAACAGGTCGGCAATTGGAGTAATAAACAATGACAAAAAAGAGAACATTGCTTTTTTACAATTTACTCAACATTTTCGGAATATCAACCTTCATGTTCCCGAAATTTATGCAGAAGACATAGAAAATAACTGTTATTTGCAACAAGATTTGGGAGATGAAACATTGTTTAGTTTATTAAGCAAACACAGACAAGGTTCGGAAATTTCGGAAACTGTTTTAAATTATTACAAAAAAACGGTAGCGGAATTAGCTCGCTTTCAGGTTATTGGACATCAAGGTTTTGATTATCGATATTGTTATCCACGTTCAAGTTTCGATAAACAATCGATGGTTTGGGATTTGAATTATTTTAAATATTACTTTTTAAAACTTGCTCAAATACCTTACGATGAACAAAGTTTAGAAGACGATTTTAATACTTTATCGGAATATTTAGGAAATATTGAGAGCGATTTTTTTATGTATCGTGATTTCCAATCGAGAAACATCATGATTAAAGATGAACAAGTTTGGTTTATCGACTATCAAGGCGGACGTAAGGGTGCTCTGCAATACGACTTAGCTTCTCTCCTATTTGATGCTAAAGCCGATTTACCAAATTCGATTCGAGAACAATTGCTCGAACATTATTTAGACGCTTTAGAGCCATTGTACAAAGTGGACAGAAAAAAATTTCGTGAGCATTATTACGCATTTGTGTTAATTCGAATTCTTCAAGCAATGGGAGCTTATGGATTTAGAGGTTTTTATGAAAAGAAAACACATTTTTTGCAATCCATACCATACGCATTGGAAAACTTGAAATTTATTTTAGACCATGCAAAATGGGAAATTTCAATACCTACTTTAACCGAATTACTTTATAAATTAACGGTTTCGGAAAGGTTGATAAATATTGGAAGTTCGCCCAAGAAGTTAACGGTTTATGTAAATAGTTTTTCGTACAAAAAAGGCTTACCTAGCGATGAAAGTGGCAATGGCGGCGGTTTCATTTTCGATTGCAGAGCATTGCCAAATCCAGGCAGACTGGAAGCCTATCACGATAAAACTGGAAAAGATATGGAAGTTTCATGCTATCTTGAAAAATATGAAGAAGTATCAGAATTCAAAAGAAATATTTTTGCTATTATCGACATGAGTATCGACAATTATCTGGAACGCGGATTCACCAATCTACAAATTAGCTTTGGATGCACTGGTGGACAGCACCGTTCGGTTTATTTTGCCGAAGAAACCGTAAAGCATATCAAAGAAAAATACTCGGTAAATGTGATTCTATTTCATCGTGAGCAACAGCAAAAAACAGCAAGCATATGAGCACAAAAGCATGCAGTAAGGACAAAGACAACGACAAGAACAAAAACACCGAAGCCAAATTTAAATGTAAAAAGTGTGGAGCAACTGCCGAAAAAGAAAATCATCTTTGTAAGCCAAAACAATTAAAATAGAGATTATGAAAGCGATGATTTTTGCTGCTGGTTTAGGCACTCGCTTGGGTGAATTAACTAAAATTAAGCCCAAAGCTTTAGTCGAAATTAATGGAATTCCCTTGCTCGAAATTGCTATCCGTCGATTGGTTTATTTTGGATTTACAGATATTATTATAAACGTTTACCACTTTGCCGATCAAATTATTGAGTTTGTTTCAAATTACATAGGCACTGCTCGCCTTTCCGTTTCAGACGAGCGTTCGCTCCTTCTCGACACTGGTGGTGGCTTATATAAAGCTTCGTGGTTTTTTGATTTGGATGAAGACTTTTTGATATACAATACCGATATTTTATCTAATTTAAACCTACTCGAATTATATAAAAATCATATAAAAAATAAATCATTAGCAACACTTTCGGTTCGAAACAGAATCACTTCACGATATTTACTTTTTGATGAAAACAATTTACTGTGTGGATGGAAAAACAAAAAAACAAAGGATGAAATAATTACTCGTAATTCGGTAATTAAAAACCCTTTTGCATTTAGCGGAATTCAAATTGTAAATCCTTCTATATTCAAAATACATCAACCAGAAAGTAATACTGCATTTTCGATTACAAATTTGTACTTGGAATTATCTAAACAAAATGACATAAAAGCATGCATCGATTCTTCAAGCTATTGGTCGGACGTAGGAAAACCCGAAGAACTCGAACTAGCATCGAAAAACATGGATTTGTATTTACTAGGTGATGAGTGACATGTGACATGTGACATGTGACGTGTGACAAGTGACAAGGTAAAAGGAGAAAAGAAATCTGGAGGTTGAGCCTGTCGAAACCAAAGTTTAAAGTTTATGGGTTGATAAGTTAAGAAGTAACAAGTAACAAGTTATGGGTAACGGGTTGATAAGTTGAAAAGGTAACAACAAACAACAAACAAAAGTAGCAAGGCAACAACAAACAACGAACAACAAACAACAAACAAATAAACAAGTGATAAGTGATGGGTTTTTTCATAATTTTTTTTTCAACTTTCAACTTTTCTACTCAATACTCACTACTCAATACTTTTCTCTTTTTCTCTTTTTTCTCTGAGGTTTCGACAGGCTCAACCTCCGCATTTTTACTTTCAACTCACTACTCACTACTCAATACTTTTCTCTTTTTCTCTTTTTTCTCTGAGGTTTCGACAGGCTCAATCTCCGCTTTTTCACTTTCAACTCACTACTCAATACCCACAACTCACTACTTTCTCCTTTCCCCTTATCCCACACTTCCTTCTAAACTAATTGCTAGCAATTTTTGAGCTTCAACGGCAAATTCCATTGGAAGTTTATTTAATACTTCGCGTGCATATCCATTAACAATTAGACCGATGGCTTTTTCGGTATCAATACCTCGTTGATTGCAGTAAAACAATTGATCGTCGGATATTTTTGAAGTAGTTGCTTCGTGTTCCACAATCGAAGATTTGTTTTCACTTCGGATATAAGGCCAAGTGTGAGCTCCACATTTATCGCCTAAAAGCAAAGAATCGCATTGCGAAAAATTACGAGAATTAGTCGCTTTTTTACCAATTCTAACTAAACCTCGATAACTGTTTTGGCTTTTTCCGGCAGAAATACCTTTTGAAATAATGGTGCTTTTGCTGTTTTTTCCTAGATGTATCATTTTAGATCCAGTATCGGCTTGCTGAAAATTATTGGTAACTGCAACCGAATAAAATTCTCCAACTGTATCATTCCCAACTAATAAGCAACTTGGGTATTTCCATGTAATTGCCGAACCTGTTTCTACTTGAGTCCACGAAATTTTTGCACGGTCGCCTTTACATATTCCACGTTTTGTAACAAAATTAAAAATACCTCCACGACCTTGTTTATCGCCAGGATACCAATTTTGAACGGTAGAATATTTTATTTCTGCATCTTTCATAGCAATTAATTCAACAATGGCAGCATGAAGCTGGTTTTCATCGCGTTGAGGTGCGGTGCAACCTTCCATATAGCTAACGTAAGCTCCTTCGTCGGCAATTAGCAAAGTGCGTTCAAACTGACCAGTGTTAGCGGCGTTAATTCTAAAATAGGTAGATAATTCCATTGGACATCGAACGCCTTTTGGAATGTAGCAAAATGATCCATCGGTAAATACCGCCGAATTTAAAGCTGCAAAAAAATTATCCCCAATTGGAACAACCGAACCAATATATTTTTTCACCAAATCAGGATGTTCTTTAATGGCATCGCTAATGGAGCAAAAAATAACACCTGCTTTTGCAAGCGTATCTTGAAAGGTGGTTTTAACCGAAACACTATCGATTACGGCATCCACAGCTACTCCCGAAAGTGCTTTTTGCTCATCCAGCGAAATTCCAAGCTTTTTAAAAGTGTCGAGCAATTCGGGATCCACTTCATCCAAACTATTTAGCTGTTTTTTGGGCTTAGGTGCAGAGTAGTATATAATGTTCTGAAAATTAATAGGAGGAATTGTTAAATGTGCCCAATTGGGTTGTTTGAGCGTAAGCCATATGCGATAGGCATTTAATCGAAACTCTAACATCCATTCGGGTTCCTCTTTTTTTGCCGAAATAAATCGAATGGTGCTTTCGTCTAAACCCATTGGTGCCTGATCTGCTTCAATATCTGTGTAGAAACCGTATTTATAGTCGTTTTCGGTTACTTCTTTTAGGATATCATTTTTTCCATCGGACATATTAGAATACTTAGTTATAATTTATACTAGCTTGCAAATTTATAAAATAATGCAGACGTTTGTTTAATCCTTTGTAGGTATTTTCACAAACATTAGCAAATGTAAATTATAAACAAAGTTTTTGAGGGATTGTTTTAATAACTTGTTTCAATTTCTAGTATCATTTCCAGTTGGTAATAATTGTTAATGCTTTCTAACATCGACCAAAGGATATTTGAGGTTCGATAAACTTTAAAACAATCTATAATTTTTACCAAAACTTCTGTAGAAACATTAGATAAATTCTTGGGAGTGTCTAAATTGAAAATTATTGTAGAATTTCCTTTTTTGATATTACATAAATCCTCAATTCTTAATTTTTCAATTTCCAAAAATAAATCTTCGTTTTTTGTAGATTTAAACTGGATATTTTTCCGGATAAAAACACTGTTTTCTTTCATTGCCGAAAAGTTTGAGGCAAAAATTGATTGAAGTAATTTACACCCTAAAGGATGAATTGATTTTCAGCAATTTACATTCGCCAGCTGGCGAACAAGCGGGCAATAAATTGCGGAAAATCCATATTTTTAAAATACACAAAAACAAACCCTACCTTCCTTCATTTTACCTATTAGCTTGTTATACAACATCATACAATATGTGTCAAAATTTATATCGGACAACAGTGAATTTATTTATTGAATTTAAGATTTTAACTTGCAAATTTTAACTCAATGTTTGCAAGAAAACACTGAGTTATCTTGCAAGGACTAATTAGTGTCCGTCTATAAAGTCCGATATTAGCTTTCTTTAATCAAATTATTCCATGGGATAATTTGGTTTTAGAAAGGTTTATGCCGAGAGAGTTTCTGTTAGAGTGCAAAAGAGATTAATCGAATTTAACTCTTACAGAAACCGTGTCGGTATAACAGCGTTATTTTTCTCACAGGCCACTAATTGTAAGTGTCATAAAACTTTTGGACGAATAACATTCTAGCCAGCCACTGCTATCATATTTGATTAATTTGCCATATTTCTAATTTCAAAAACAAAAGATTTATTTAACTTTGTAGAATATTAAATCATCTCGACTCATGAACAGATTCTATTTAGTGGATTTAATTTTCGGTATAAGTTCGGATTTGCAATCCAATGGAGTTTCTTAATAAATTAAATCACAAAGTATATTAATTTAGTAAAATTCAGTTAATTATACTTTACTTTTGAAGGACATTAATATTCAACTTCTAATTAAAACCCACAAGGATGAAAAAATCAAATTTATTACTGTTATCATTTTTTATTGTTTCATTCCTTTTTATAGGATGTAACAAATATGAAGAAGGACCTATCATTAGTTTACGTTCAAAAACTTCACGATTATGTGGCACTTGGAAGGTTACCAAACGACAACTTAACGGTGCTGAAGTTGGATTAAGTGCAGAAGAGCTTTCGGCAAGAGTGGAATATAAAAGCAATCAAACGTTTACAGTTACCTCTCCAACTTGGCCTACATCTAATGGAACATGGAGGTTTTCGAGCGACAAAACTAAGTTAATTATTCAGATTGACGGACAAACGGCAGAGACAGAATCAACAATAGTCCGTTTAACCAACTCTGAACTTGTATTGGAACAAGCCATCGGTTCGGATGTTTTTCGCTCAGAATATTCAAAAGATTAGGCAACTAAATTTATAAGCCACTCTAAAGATGTTTTTGTTTGAGATTCCTCACTACACTCCGTTTCGTTCGGAATGACAATCATTTTTATATTATGCTCCCGCAAATCATAACGGGTTTCTTTTGTTATTTTTTTATAAAATATACCCCTACCGCAGGTTTTTTGTTGATCCGATAATTCAACAAAATAAATACAACTAAAATTTTCCATAATTTTATTTATTTTACTTTTACAAATCCAATTTTATTTCTAAATTCTCGATAGTTAATCTCTTCCGAACACCATTGTTCAACTTCTTGCTACTCAGGTGTTTTACCTTGCAAAACAAATTGCATCTCCATTTTTCGTACAATGTTTTCAATTTGTCCGCCCGACAAGGGATAGCTGTGTGAAAAATGCTCAATATTAAATTGGTTAAAGTTATTTAATTTTGATTTCCAGATACTTGCAATAGTTTCAGGGGAGGGTTTGTGATATTCGATTTTAAACAAAAAACGGCGGTCGAAAGCTGGATCTATATTGCTGATTAAATTAGTAGTGGCAATAAAAATACCCTTAAATTGCTCCAATTCGTCCAAAATAATGTTCTGAATAGCATTTTCGGTTTGCGAAACGGACGAAAAACCAATGTCTTTTCGTTTACTAATGATGGCATCTGCTTCGTTAAAAAGTAAAATCGGCATCATTTTCCAGTTTTCGGAATAGGAACGGTAATCTTGAAATATTTTTTTTATCCGCTTTTCACTCTCGCCAAACCACATGGATTTAGTTTGACTGATGTCCACTTTCATAATCTCCCTTTCGGTGCGACGTGCCAATTGATAAAACGGTTTCGGTTTTTCCAGTTCCTGGAGCACCATGTAGCAATGCCACCAAGCTGCAAGGCATGTTTAAATCTTTCATGCGTTAATAAATGGTCTTGAAATTTTCTTCTTCCAACGAACGCGTCATCATTTCTATCGATGCCTTGTCCTCCGCGTTGAAAAAGAGTGGTTTTTCAAGAATGTCATTTGGAAAAACAATATCGCTTCTGGGTTTTGACTGTATCTGCTTAATGTTGCATTTTTTGATAAGGTCGTGTGCTTTGTCGGATAAGTTAGCTAAAGTTTCCCCAAACATGCCTCCTTCGTTTATCTCAATTAACTTATTTGCCACCAACTCATGACTTTCATTTGTAAATTTTTCAAATTCTTTTAAGCGGTATTTTTTATTAGAATATATTTTTGAAAGGATTTCATAAATGTCAAAATTCTTTTTACCATAAACACTGTCTCTAATCAAATAGTAAAAAATTAACTGATTAAAAATATTCAAATTTAGCTTTTCCACCTTTTTTACCAACGTTAAATGGGAGTTCTTCAAAGCGAGATAACTTTGTCTTCCATTTTCTCGAACCAATTGGCAACTTCTTCCAAAAAATCATAATTTGTGCTACATTTAGGAGCTACATTTAGGAGTATAATCTGTTTCAACAATCTCTGTGTCGTACATAATCTTAATCAGCGATTCGGATAATTTGAAATCAAAATCAACATTTGGTCTTTCTAATTCCAGCAAACTTTGGCGAATAATCAAATGATTGCTACTACTAAATGACCGAATTCTTCCGATATGCTCTAACTCATTTTCCGAAAGTAACTCACTTATGTCTTTAATATCAAAAGAATCATCTCCCATCATGTTATTAATCATGGCAAAACATAGAATAATAGTATCTTTGGTGTTTTCTATTCCCTTTTCTTTAAGCTTAAATAAAATAGGTAGCGAGGAGTTTTTATTAATTGCTTTGCTTACGGCGCTTAATAAATAATTTAATCCAGCTTCACTATTTTCCACCTTTTTAAACTGAGTATAGATGTAATTAACCAACTCCAGACTGTTTTCAAATTTATATGTGCCTGGTTGCATGAGGTTTTCTCCACCGATTATACATTTTACCACTTCGTCGTTTATCATATAAGATGAGGCGTCATGCAAGGCTAAATGGAAAGAATACAGAGAGCAACAAGGTGTCGTTTGTCCAAAATGTGGTAGTACTGAACATTATTGGAAATCAGACAAAGAAAATTTTGAGTGTAAGCGTTGCAAATACCGACAGAG
>JBBQWB010000075.1:0-15729 GCA_038210985.1 Bacteroidales bacterium | reverse complement strand
CAATCTCCTCAATCTTAATCAATCTCCTCAATCTTAATCAATCTCTTTCAATCTTAATCAATCTCCTCAATCTCCTCAATCTTAATCAATCTCCTCAATCTTAATCAATCTCTTTCAATCTTAATCAATCTCCTCAATCTTAATCAATCTCCTCAATCTTAATCAATCTCTTTCAATCTTTATCAATCTCCTCAATCTTAATCAATCTCTTTCAATCTTAATCAATCTCTTCAAAAATAACCATGTTATCGGACTTTGTAGTCGGATACTTAATATCCTGGAATATCCATTGTTACTGTGGGAATAAGCATCAACCATCCAATAATTATCAATATTAAAATAAATGGAAAAGCCCATTTAACCCATTTTCCAAAAGGAATTCGAGCAATTTCTAAAACTCCAATTAAAACTCCAGAGGTTGGTGTAATTAAGTTTGTAAAACCATCGCCAATATGGAAAGCAGTAACGGTTGCTTGTTTTGATAAATTAACCATGTCCGAAATATCGGATAAAATTGGCATAATTAAAGCCGCTTTGGCTGTTCCCGATGTAATTAAAGCGTTGAGTAAGGTCTGAAAACCATACATTAAGGATAATGTAGTGATTTGTCCAAAACCCGAAATAGAGGATGAAATTTGGTATAAAATTGTGTCAATTATTTTCCCATCTTCTAAAATAACGATGATGCCACCTGCTAAACCAACTACTAATGCAGCCGATAAAATATCTTTTGCACCTAAAATAAATAATTTCACAATATCGTTTGCCGATTTCCCAATGGAGATTCCTGCTGCCAAACCCATGATAAAAAACAAGGAAGCAATTTCGAGCAAGCCCCATTCAAATCCCATTACACCTGCTACGAGCATTAAAATTGTGAAAAATAAAATATTTAAAACAAAATACTGAACTCCTTTGCGGATTGTAATAAATCCTGTGCCAATAAATAATGCAGTTGCGATAGGTAAAAATGGAATTTTTAAACTCGTTTGACCAATTACAAAGTCGCTCATTGGCATTATGATCGAAATAATTGCAAATAAAGCAGAGCAGAATATAAAAAGAATCCAAGCTGCTTTTGGCGATTTTTCAATTGCCACCCCTTGATTTTCGGAAGCATGTTTACGCCAGTAACCATCTTCTTTGTAAACTGGAGAGCGTTCGGGATTTTTGCGAATTTTGTTGGCATAATATAAAACATATCCAATTCCAACAAAATTAATTGCCATCCAAATGATAAAGCGATAACCCATCCCCGAAAACATTGGAATACCAGCAATTTCCTGAGCAATTCCCAAGGTAAAAGGATTCATTAAACAGCCTGCAAAACCAAGTCCTGCTCCAATAAAACACATGCAAACTCCAACAATAGAGTCGAAGCCCATGCTAACCGACAGCGGAACAAAGATGATGACAAAGGCAATTGTTTCTTCGCTCATTCCGAAAATTGCCCCAAAAAAACTAAAAATAAGCATTACCGAAGCGATGATTAAGTTGTGAACGCCAAGCGATTTGATTATTCCATTTCGTTCCCACCGTTTAGTGCGTTTAACAAAAGACAAAATTCCTGCATCAATGGCCTTACTTTCGTTTAAAATCCAAAAAGCACCGCCCAAAATTAAAATGAATACAATGATTTTTGGCGATCGAATAAAGCCCTTGTAAAATGCCGAAAAAACCTGCCACGATTGGGGCGATTGATTGACGGTTTGATACGAACCTGGAACGATTAAATTTTTAGAACTACCTCCATTCGTGCTAGCTTGCCGTTGAAACTCGCCCGAAGGAACTAACCATGTTGCCGCAGCAGCAATAAAAATAATTGCGAAAATAATCACATAGGTGTGAGGAAATGCCCTTTTTTGTTTTTCAGCCATGTTGTAAAATTATTTAGAACACGAAATTAAAAAAAAAAATCGACTCATAACACTGTCGGCAAACTCTTGTTATAAATGAATAATTATTAACTCAAAAATAACAAAATAAATGTATACTACCTATTGATATTATGTTAATATTATCGTGTATTTGTGAAATATTTTAATATTCATTAAAACCCAATTTTATGAAAACAAAATTACAAAAAAATTGCACACACAAACACATACACACAAACACTTTAGAGCCAGTTTTAGAAATTTACTTGTTTTTATGATGTTTTTCATGTTTGTAAAAACGTCAAGTATTGCTCAAAATAGTTGTCAAACGGCTGTTAATAATGTGCCGGACACTATTGGCACAGCGGTAATTTACACTCCCACTTCAAACAATTTTTGGTTTAGTTTTATTGGTGGAGATTATTTGAATTATTCTACAAGTGTAATTGTAAATGACACAACAATTCCAAAACCATTAGTACAAAATATTGCAATATATAATGGGAGTTGCTCAACTCTATTGCTCTTAAAACAAGACACAACAAGTTTAATCTTTGATAGTATATCTACAGGGAGTCACAGTCAGGCATCGAAAACAATTATCCCATTAATAGCATAATGCAAAGCACATCCATTGAGCAGTTTTACAAAATTGACAAATTGATTTCCGAAAATCGAATTGAAGAAGCCATTGTTGCAAATCAAGCAATTTCGCCAGTGAATTTAATCGAACAAAACCATCAAACTACCAATGCTATTTATTTACAAAGTTGGGCAAAAGGACGTTTTGAATTGACTGACGAAGAAAGAGCAATTTTAATGGATATTGCAAATCATTCATACATAAAAGGTGGTTATGGAGTATTTACAGCATGGATAATGTTGGGAAGAACATATCAAAATGAGATTATTAAACCTAAAAATGCAATACATAAAATAGATGTTTTATTGCCATCTATTTATCCTAATCCAGCACGAAATCAAATAACTATTACAAGAGCTTCCGAAATTAAGCATGTGATAATTTATGATTTACAGGGTCGTGAAATTTTGAAACAGTCCAACACATCAGGTGATGAAATAATTTTGATAAATACATCAAAACTTAAAAAGGGTGTATATTTTATTTCTTTTTTTAATATTGATTTTTTAGATAAAAAATTTGAAAAATTAGTAATTAAATAATCCTTAATTTATTTTGCGACAGAAAGTAATTGGACTTTCTGTTACTTTAATTTTTTAATCATGAAGAAAATATTAATAATTTTTCTCACAATTATTTTTTCAAAGTCAGTAGCTCAAAACTTGATTCAAAATCCAAGTTTTGAGGATTATACAATGTGCCCAAATGATGGAAATCAAATTAATTTCACAAAATATTGGTTTGATGGAGTTGAAGTTAATGGAAGTAGCGACTATTACAATATCTGTAGCAAAACAAACGCCAATATTTATGGTTTTTTTTTTAGAAATATTAATGCAAAATAACCCTAGGACTGGAAATGGATTTGCAGGTATAATTACTAATGCGTATGGTTATAATCCGATATGTTTTCCACACTATTACGTAGAAGGATTAGTAAATAAGCTAAAGAAATCAATTATAACAAATAATTGTTATACTACATCTTTTTACATTAAGTTTTCAGGTTACTTTATTAAATATTGGGACTTAAAAAATTACGCTTGTAATACAATAAGTGTGGGTTTTGGTTCAGATTCAATATTTTACAATTCACCTACAAATTCCGAAAACATTTGTATTGGTGGATAAATAGCAATACAGGTGATACAATTAGCCGGCAAAGTCAAATTGTAGTTTCACCAAAAGTTACAACAAAATACAATATGTGGTTTGGTTCGGTAGAAGGTTTGGTGTCAAAATATAATGGTTCTCAATTTACAAACTACACCAGCACAAACGAATTGTTTTTAAAACCAATTTCAGATATTGTGGTAGATAAAAATGGGGTGGTTTTTATAGGACAATATTATGAAGGAGGCCCTAGTGCAAATTCGCAATGTGGAGTTTCGCGTTTTGATGGCACTTGGCATAAAGATACGATGGCACGGGTTTATTCATTCGCTATAGATCAGCAAGGCGAAGTTTGGTGTGCTGGAGGTTTTAAAATACGTAAATGGAATGGTGCAAATTGGACAGAGTTTGTGTCAACACCAACAATACCTCAAAATGAAGAAGTGCTAGAAGTCGCATGCGATTCTCTGGGAAATATGTGGTTTGCATCAAATTTCAATCATTATAAATTTAATGGCACCACATGGGAAACGCTTACGTTAAACAATGGAATGCCCGATAATGGAATGTAAGTTTTAGCATTTGATCAATTAAATCAAAGATGGATTGGTAGATCAAATAGGATAAATAGTTCAAATATCGGTTTATACCGTTAAAATAATTCAAATTTATTTAGTTTCCCTTGGATGCCCAATAGTATTCCGTTATTAAACAATGGTGTAATTTCAGATAATGCAGGTACACTATGGTTGCCCTCGCTTGATTTATTAAGTTATGCTTATCCGAATGTGGATACTGTTTTAGTTTTGCCTAGTTACAATGTGATAAGTTGCGTAGCTAAAGATAATTATGACAAAATATGGGCTTCTTCAATAGATAGTTTATATTATCAAAATGGTAGCACTTGGAATAAGATATTGTTATTTCCTGAGGGGCAGCTTTTAATTAGAAATATGGCTTTTGATACAGCAAATTATCCGATAGTTTCCTTTGAAAATACTTTGCGAAAATTCAATGAGCAAACTTGGGATACCATTGGTGGAGTTATGCCAAGCATTGTGTCGTCATTGGCTGTTGATGATGAAGATTTGCTTTGGATTGGAACCGCATCTCATGGTGTGTATCGTTTTGATGGAAATATTATGGAACAATTTAGCGGCACAAATCTTTTATGCGATAGTGTAAACGATATTATTATAGATCATCAGGATGCATTATGGATTGCTACGGATAGGGGTGTAGCTAAATATTTCAATAATAATTGGACAACATACACCACCTCGGATGGTTTGGTAAATAATAAGGTTGCGAAAATATTTCAGGATAATATAAATCAGTATTGGTTTGCTACCGATGATAGAATAAGTATGTATAATGGAATTACTTGGATTTCGTTTAACAATCCCGATGGATTTATTCATCATTAATATATAAACGGCGTTGCCCAAGATACTCAAGGAAATATGTGGTTCTCAAATATTGCGGGATTATGCCGATTATCGAATCAGATATTATTTATCGATAATCATTTAACGGATGGATTGCCAATTGGGGTATATCCTAATCCATCATCCGAAAAGTTGTATATCAGTAATCTTGTTGAGCAGTCGAGGGTGAACATTTGTTCCTTAAATGGAGTAATTCTATTTTCAAAAATTTTGAATCAAGGCACAGATTTCATAGATATTCAAAATTTAAAATCAGGAACATATATCCTAAATATTAACTCTAAATCGCAAAATAAAAGCGTAAAATTTATAAAAAAATAAATTTAATTATGATATTTTAAATTGCTAAAATACATAATATCAGTGAATTAAATTGCTTAATAATTACTAACAACATTGTTTGTAACAGGTTTGTTACAAACAGCATTGTTTGTAACAAAAATAACATTATCTTTGTAGTAATAATTTCAAAAAAACGATATACATGGATAAGATTTTTGTATTTGGAATAGCTACACAAGGTGTAAATTTTACGAACAGGGAAAAAGAGACAGAAAGGCTGATTGCAAATTTCACAAATGGAGTAAATTCAATAATTATTTCTCCTCGTCGTTGGGGAAAAACATCTTTGGTTAGAAAAGTTACTTCTATCGTAAATGAGCAAAACAAGTCAGTAATTGTTGTGAGTTTAGATGCTTTTTTATGTCGAACAGAAAATGATTTTTATAGAGTTTTTTGCACCGAATTGATTAAGCAAACATCTTCAAAATGGGAAGAGTGGGTCGAAAATGCCAAGCGATTATTGTCTAGGTTATCACCAAGAATAACTATTGGGAATGATCCAATAAATGATTTTTCGTTGTCGTTTGATATTAGTTCCGAAAATCAATCGGAATTAGATATTTTGAATTTACCACAAAAAATTGCGGAAGAAAAAAACATTAACATCGTGGTATGTATGGATGAATTTCAGCAAATAGCCGAATTTTCAAATTCAAAAAATTTTCAAAAAAAGATGCGAAGCATTTGGCAATTACAAAATAATGTTTCGTATTGTTTATATGGAAGCAAAATGCATCTTTTATCGGAGCTGTTTTCAAAGCAAAGCATGCCTTTTTATAAATTTGGAGATGTGATTTTTTTGCAAAAAATTTCAGAACAAAATTGGATTAAATTCATCTGCTTACGTTTTGAGCAAACTGGTAAACAAATTTCTGAAGAATTTGCCAAACGAATTACTGAAACTGTAAGCTGCCATTCTTCATACGTTCAACAATTGTCGTGGTTAGTTTGGATTAAAACTAAAAATCAAGTTGGGGAAGAGGAGTTTCAAGATGCATTACGAGACCTGTTTGACCAAAATCATATTTTGTTTTTTAACATCATTGAAAACCTTACGGGATATCAGTTGAATTTTTTACGAGCAATAATAAATGGGGTGGATAGCGAATTTACAAAATCGGAAAATTTAAAAAAATACAATATCGGGACGTCGGCAAATATTACTCGATTAAAAAAATCACTCGAACAAAAGGAAATTATTGATATTTCGGGTAAAAAAGTTTCACTTATTGACCCCGTTTTTCATTCGTGGCTTACCAATGAGATGCTTTTAAAAGAAAATTACTAACAAAGTTGTTACAAACAACATTGTTAGTAATGCTTTACAAATAGAATATTACACCAATTTCTATTTATTTTGCCCTTTTAATTCACCTTCAGAGTCTCCAGCATGGGACTCTGATGATTTTTAATTCACCATCAGAGTCTCCAGCATGGGACTCTGATGATTTTTTTGGTCGTCGAGCGCGGCGCGGATATTAATTCACCATCAGAGTCTCCAGCATGGGACTCTGATGATTTTTTTGGTCGTCGAGCGAGGCGCGGATATTAATTAACAAACAGAGTCTCCAGCATGGGACTCTGATGATTTTAATTCACCTTCAGTGTCTCCAACATGGGACTCTGAAGATTTCAACTATGGTTTAATAAATTTGAGAAATTAAAAGCTTGGAATTATTTGCCTTTTCGAACTTCCAAAACATGAATCCGTTGTAATGCCATTTCAAATTCGGGATTGATTTTGAGTGCCAGATTGTAGCTTTCGACAGCCATTTTTTTATCCCCTTTTTTCTCGTAAGCAACTCCACGGTTATATGCAGCTTCCATAAAATTTTTATCAATAGCCAAAGCTTTTGAAAAATCATCAATGGCTTCATCCAATTTATTTTCATTTTCCATTGCGATCCAACCCAAATTATGGTACGACCATTTGTGATTTTTGTTAATTTGCAAAATCATTTGATATCTGTCTTTTGCCTTTTGAAAATTTCCAGTTTCTTGATAAAACATGGCTATATTGTAATGAGCTTCAATGCTTTGTGGCTGAACATTTAAGGCGTTATTATAATAATCTAATGCAACAGGATTATGTCGGGCATGATACAAAAGTCCGAGTTGAATATATGCATCGTAATAAGCTGGGTTTTGATCCACTGCTTTATTGTAATTACGAATTGCATTCATGGTGTCGCCTTGTTCTTTGTATGCATAACCTTTCATAAAAAATGCTTGAGGATTTCTATTGTCAATATCTAGTGCTTTATTCAAAAAATCGTTCATTTCGGTATACCGTTTATAGTACAACTGAATTTCGGCTAATTTCATAATTACATCCACGTTTTTAGGAGCTTTTGAATACGCTTTTTCTAAAATTTCCTCACTGTTTTCAAATTGTGCTTGCATAAAAAACAAGTCAGCCAAGAAAATGTATCTTTCGGGATTAGCCGAATCGAATTTTAAAGCCATATATGCATCATAATAAGCACTATCCAAAAGATTTGTTTTTAAATAATACTGTGCACGCTTTGAATATGCACTTGCATCTTGAGGGTTTTCGTCTATTTGAATACATAAATTAGCTAATTCTTCGGGTAGTTTAGCATATTTTTCCTTGTTTTTATTCCCGTTACACGAACTGAAAAGAATAATTGTAACAATTATAAATGGTAAAAAGGTTTTTCGAGTCATAAAGCAGTTATTTAAAGTGCAAATTTAGTAAAATATCCCACAAAAATAAAAGGCTGTTTTATTTTAGCAAAACAGCCTTTTAAAAATTAAAATTTAATAATTTATTTTGCTTGTAAACTTTCTCTAACTTTTCCTTCTAATTCTTCAAAAAGTTCAGGATTATCGGTTAAAATTTGTTTTACAGAATCCCGTCCTTGACCAAGTTTAGTTTCGTTATACGAGAACCATGAACCACTTTTTTTGATGATGTTTTTATCTACTCCAATGTCGATAATTTCACCAATTTTTGAAATTCCTAGTCCGTATAGAATGTCGAATTCGGCTGTGCGGAAAGGAGGTGCGATTTTATTTTTGACAACTTTAACTTTTACACGGTTGCCAACTATTGTTTCGCCATCTTTAATTTGGCTTATGCGACGAATATCTAAACGTACAGATGAATAAAATTTAAGTGCATTTCCACCGGTTGTGGTTTCGGGATTACCGAACATAACACCAATTTTTTCGCGAAGCTGATTTATGAAAACGCAGCAACATCCAGTTTTGCTGATAGTTGCAGTAAGTTTACGAAGTGCTTGAGACATTAAACGAGCTTGAAGTCCCATTTTTGAATCGCCCATTTCACCTTCGATTTCACTTTTTGGAGTAAGTGCTGCAACCGAGTCGATAACAATGATATCGATGGCTCCTGAACGGATTAAATTTTCGGTAATTTCTAAGGCTTGTTCGCCATTATCGGGTTGCGAAACCAATAAATTATTTACATCTACCCCTAGTTTTTCGGCATAAAAACGATCGAATGCATGCTCTGCATCGATAAAAGCAGCTATGCCACCACGTTTTTGTGATTCGGCAATAGCATGAATAGCTAAAGTTGTTTTACCCGATGATTCAGGTCCGTATATTTCAACTACTCTACCTTTAGGAAAACCACCTATACCTAAAGCGGCATCTAAAGTGATAGAACCCGAAGGGATAAACTCCATTTGTTCAACAGGTGCATCGCCAAGTCGCATTATTGAGCCTTTTCCGTATGTTTTATCTAACTTTTCGAGGGTAAGTTGTAAAGCTTTTAATTTTTCATTTTGAATGTTGGTGGTCTCTTTTTCTTTGCTCATATTTTTATAATTGATAAGATGTTAATATTTGTTTTGCGTGGTTTTTCGTTTCAACTTTGTCAAATTTTTTTTCGATTATACCATTTTCATCAATTACAAAAGTACTTCTTTTTGTTCCAAGAAACGTTCGTCCCATAAATTTTTTTTCACCCCAAACATTAAATTTATTCACAATTATTTTTTCGGTGTCGGAAATAAGTGGAAAAGGGAGCTTGTGGTTTTCAATAAATTTTTGATGCGACTTTTCCGAATCAACACTAATGCCAATTAATTCAAATCCATTGCTTGTCAATAATGAATAATTATCTCGCAAATTGCAAGCTTCGGCAGTACAACCTGGTGTATTATCCTTTGGATAAAAAAATAAAATTACTTTTTTGCCTTTATATGAATCTGAATTAATAATTATTTCATTTTGGGCTTTACCAGAAAATTGTGGAGCTAAATCTCCGATTTTTAAAGTGTTCATGTTCTTTTTTTTTAATATAATTAACCCAATGATTGGTGTTTTTGTTTATTTGTTTTGATTTTTTGAATAATAATCGCAAAAATCTTTGATACCACATTCTTTACAATTTGGTTTTATGGCTTTGCACACATATCTACCATGTAATATAAGCCAATGATGAGCAATCGACCATTGATTTTTTGGGATGTATTTAGTGAGCTGAATTTCGGTTTCTAAAGGCGTTTTGGATTTTTTTGTTAATCCAATGCGATTGGAAACTCTAAAAACATGGGTGTCAACCGCCATTGCTGGAATGTCAAATACAACCGATGCAATTACGTTAGCTGTTTTTCGACCAACTCCATGGAGTTTTTGAAGCTCTTCAATAGTATCGGGAATTTGTCCTTTATAATTTTCTACCACCATTTTTGCCATCCCCGAAATGTTTTTTGCTTTGTTGTTAGGGTAGGAGCATGATTTTATAAGCTCAAAAATTTCCAAAATATCAGCTTTAGCTAAATCTTCCACTTTGGGAAATTGATTAAAAAATGATATTGTAATAATATTTACCCTTTTATCGGTGCATTGTGCCGACAAAATTACAGCAACCAATAATTCGTAAGGATTAGAAAAGACTAATTCAGTTTTTGCTTCCGGATTATTTTCTTCAAAATAGTGAATGACTTTTTGAAACTTCTCTTTAATGGTCATTTTATAATCATCAATTGTGTAGAAGTTTATTTATTGTCTATATAATTTACACCGTATTTACAAACAGTTGTAGGCTTTTCAGGTCTTACAATGCTGTCTTTTTTAATTGGTTTTGGTTTTTTAGCAGGTTTTACATCTGGTTTTACAATAGGTTTTATGGTATCCACCTGAATTGGTTTAGTTTCGTTAGAAATAACCGAATTTGTATCGGGTTTGTCAATCTCGGGTTTGGTTTCGGTTTTTACTTGGTTTGTTTCGCACGAAACAAGAAATAAAATGGCGAAACTCATGATTCCAACCGTCCATTTTAATATTATTTTTTTTATTTTTTTCATGATAATATGATTGAAATGATAAGTAGTATGTTGATTATTAATTTTTTATAGTGAAAATTTAAAACGTGGGACTTTAATCATCCAGCATCAATTCAATATTAAAATAATCGGAAATTGCTTTTAATACGGTGTTTTTATCACTAAAATCTACAAAGCTAGGATCCATTTTTGAGTGAATCAAAACATATCCTTTTTGTGTTTTTTCGGTAACAAAACTTATGTCGATGGTGTCTAATGTAATACCCGATTCATTAGTAATTAACACACTGTTGAAGTTGTCGTAAACCTGAATGTATAGAATGTTATGGGCCAAACATGCATTTTGAATTTCGATGTTATTCAACATCCATTCTTCATTCATTGGGTCATCATTTTCGTCGTTAATCATTTTAAAAGCAATTACAGCACGATAGCTTAATTTTTTAACAGGAGAAATAGGGGAGGAGAAAATTGCTTTGTTAATAAATTCGATAGTGCCATCTTCTTTAATTTGATATGTTTCTTCAACTTCTGTTTTGCTGGTTCTTGTGCTATTATTTTCGGATAAGTCAATCATTTTTTTCGAATCGATGGCAATAATTGCTTCGTATTGTTTTAATATTTTAAAACTTAAGTCAGAGTTAATAGAAGTGCTCCAATTTTCTGTTTCAATTTTTGTTGAATTTTCGCTGTAGTTTTCTAAACCCACAATCACAGCCGAAAAGATGTTTTCAGGCTGATCTTTTTGGCTTGTAACTATAATTAATGAACGTAGATTTTGTTTATTAATTTGTTCCAAAACAAAGATATCAAATTTTTTATCCGCATTTACGCGGTAACAAATACTCCATTTATTTTCAAAATTGAATTTTAAAATGTCGTTTTGAATTTCACTATTTTTAATAAGTTTTTTTTTAACATCGCTTATTATCAATCCGTTAATACTGTCTTTTTCTTGAATTTGATTTATGCTAACTCGAACAGGTGGTGTTAATTCGGGGTAAATTGCCGAATTTGAATTAGAATCATTCTCATTGTTTGTGGAACATGAAGTGTTTATTATAATTAACCACAACAAGCCAATGAATAAGAATTTAGGTTTTATGCTCATAATATAACATATAGACAAACAAATTTACAAAAAAAAAGCATTGAAATTTTAATTTCAATGCTTTTTAAGTTTTACTCTATAAATTTAATTATTAGCAAATACTAATTGTTGTTTTTATTGTACAATTATGTTACTTATAACAATTGAATTATTTGTGATACATTTTATGAAATATATTCCAGATGCAAGGTCTCCAACAAAAAGAGTTTGATAATTTTCACCTTTTTCTCTAAAATCGCTAATTATTTCTTTATGTTTAATTCCTTTTGCATCGAATAGTGAAATATCAATATTTGAAGATTGGCATAAGGTATAATCGATATTGATATAATCATTGGCTGGATTTGGGTAAATATTTACCGAAATATCATTGTCAATAGTTGCAATGTTTTGAGTATTGTCAACTATTAAAATATTCATACAATAAGTATCTGTTTCGCCAATTTTAGGATTTGAAACTGTTAAGCATACGTTGTGAGTAATGTTTGGAAAAAACTCATGAGTTGGAAATAGGGATGTTGTGTCTACTTCGCCATCGCCAAAATCCCAGTTAAATAAAGAAGGTTCGCCAGTTGTTACTCCTTTAAACTTAATTGGTTTTTTGCTTACATCTTTTGTTCCATCTTCTACTGGAATAACTCCAAACATAACATTAAAGTTGTTTGGTGAATCTAAATTTATTAATTCAAAAACATGATCAGAACATCCGTTTGAGAAAATGCTATATTGAACCAAGAATAATCCAGTGCTTTGATAATTATGAATAAAGTTGGTTTCATTTTGTATCAAAACGCTATCGCCTAAATCCCAATAATTGTTAAAATAGCATGCGGGTTCTGTACTTAAAATTTTACCAATAAAGTTCACCGGAATATTTTCAGGGTCTAGAATTTCTTCGGGACGGATAGAAGAAATTTTTGCAATACAAGCATGGTCTGGGTTGCCAGCAATTACTCTTTTGCATTTTGTGTCAGAACAAACTACTGTGTAGCTGGATGTTGTTAAGCATACATCATACACTCCTGCTTGAGAATAAGTGTGTGTTGGATTAGTCAAGTTACTGGTTGTTCCGTTTCCAAAATCCTAAATTAAATGATGTATTAAATCGCTTCTCGACTCATTGCTAAACTTTACTTTATTTTCGTTTTGAAAAGAAAGACTGCTGAAATCAGCTCGGCAATCGCTCGTGTAATCCCCAACATAAACTAACGATTGAGTTTCGCTAAAACAATCCGTCAAGCTATTAAAAACTCTTAATGTTGTCGAATAGTATCCTGAAGTTGGAAAAACTACAGTTGGATTCTGTTCATAGGATACTTCTCCAGTTTCAAAAAGCCAATAATAATTAGTGATATTCCCTTGAGAATAGGATATAAAAAAAACAGTGTCTTCATTTGAATTGTAGTAAAATTGTGCATTACAAGAAGTAGAATCTATATTAACGGCTACGTTTATGCACTCATTGTTGAAACATGTTGAAATTGTGTCGATTACGGATAAACAAATAGTATAATATTCATTATGGTTGTAGTAATGACTAATTGTGTCTGATTGAGATTGATAAGCAAAAGTTCCATCTCCAAAATCCCATGTAAATTTAAAACTATTACCAAAGGTTTCATTATTCAGATTTACTTGATTGCCTTCTTGAGACGTATTGGTAACGTAAGTTTGAATATATTGATACGAAAGGTATGTAGTTACAATGCTATCGCAACCTAAATCTGATACAAATGTGTCGTAATATGTTCCAGGCTCATAATAAGTATTGCTATTTATTGTGTAGGTTTCGCCATAGCAAATTGTAACGTAATTATCTGCGTAGTATGTTGTGTCACAGGGGCTTGTCAAGCTGTGAGCTTGTAAAAATATTCCCGAATCATAATATCGGTCCTTTACATCCGCTATCACAATTTGTAAATGATAATTTGTATTTCTAACAACTGGAATTTTAGCTGTAAGAATAGTAGTTAATCCATTGTATGCAATACCCGTTATTCCATTTCGATATAATTCACAATTAATATATGGTCCAGTATTGTTTCGACCGTTGTTAATATTACGAATATTAACAGGATTGCCATATGACATGAATTGCATGGTTGCAAAATTCCTATTTAAGTAATTACCTCCTGCTGGATTAATGCCAGTTACAAAAAACGCAAATGCATCGACAGCGCCCGAATCAAAATATTCGTTATACTCTTCGGAAGCAAAAACATATTTTATTTCTAATGTATCGAACAGTGGAATAAAATCTATTTCTAAATTACATTTATCAAAAGTTGGAGCTTCATTAATCATGTATGATAGCTCCGCTGAAGAACCCCCTCCATTATTAACAGAAGAATGATAAGATCGATTCTGATTTAAATTAGTAGCACTTCCAGTTGTCATAATTAAACCATCTGTGAAGCCTAATTCGGTAGGAGCGATTCCCGAGCTAAATTTGCCCCAAGAACCACTTATTGCATCCGTGGATGAATTGGTGATAATTATTCCTGTGCCTTTTAGCACACTGTCGACTGCAATATTTGGCGTGCAAAATATGTCGACATTTAGTTGGGCTTTTGATGCTAAAGCTAGCTATTTTTTTATTATTTTCTTTACTTCAATAGATTTTTGGGATGAACAAATGAATGTATATATGCCACTTTTTAGGTTTGTGATAATATTAGAGATGTTTGTAATATCGGTTTCAGAACTACATAATTTATTAAATATTACCTTTCCTTGAATGTCTTTTACCTCTATTGAGCATGGAAAATTTGAATTATCGATTTGAATCGAAATATGATCCGAAAAAGGATTAGGATAAACACTTATCGAGTTTTTATTAAAATTTTCAACAAAGTATGGTATTGGTTCAGGAGTATCACGGTATTTTAATGTATTTCGGTTGCCCCCGTTTCCTTGCGACTTAGTATATATAACAACTGGACCTCTTTGTCCTTCGGCAAACCATTTATATTCGGTAGTTGTGGAGTTGAATGCAAAAGGCATATTGTATTGTTCGGAATATATACTATCCCGAGATTTTATAATAGTTTTAACTCTAATTGCATTATAAAAAGTATCTATTGGTGTAATAATAGTTCCAGTTCCATCTATCCAATTGTAGCGAGTTTGCTTGCGCGAATTAAATCCAATAGTAGGAATGGATACGCTATACGAACTATAGCAGGTGTCGTAATCGCCAAAAAAGGATGGAAATTGATACATGTGATCGATATCCGTAAATTTAATTGGGAGTGGAATGCTGTTTACAGTGATAGCTTGACCTACTTGAGAAAAAATGGAATCACCCGATAATTTATAATAGAAATAAATATTTGTAAAATTAAAACCGCCAATTGGAATATTAATATCCGCTTGAGGTGAAGCTAAAGTTGCTTTATAATTGGGAAGCATTTGATTATTGAATTGAGTATTGTAAGCAAATGGAGTCGAATTTACTGTAACAAATGTGTCAGCAACCCAATTGTTTGCATTAATTTGACTAAAATCCCAAATATAGTCTTCGCCTGTTAAACTGCTGTCGATGTTAGGATTTGATAAACTTCGATAAAACAATGTATCGCCAGCCAAAGGCATCATCTCGGGTTGAAGTGTTATTTGAGAAATCAAATTATTTTGAAACGAAACAGTTAATATTACTATAAGCAATTTTAGGGTTTTCATATTTTTTTTTTAATCGTTAAAAGTAGATAAAAAAACACAAACTGATTTGTTTTAGAAGAATTATTTTTAATTTTGAGTTTATTAAGGAAAAAAGGATTAATTTAGGCAACTAAAATTGGTTATTTTTCGTCAAAGATATATAAGTTAAAAGATAAAAATTAATACATATGAAAATACGATTCTTTTTACTCTGGTTTTTTATTTTCCAATTAATCAGTATTAGAACATATTCCCA
>JBBQWB010000074.1:0-15876 GCA_038210985.1 Bacteroidales bacterium | reverse complement strand
GCCTTTTCGTTATTGGTTTATTGCAATTCACCTGCTGACCTCCACGAAAAAAACTTTTTCTGCCCTAGAACTTAAACGTCAGTTGGGTCACTCCACCTATAACCCAATATGGGCGATGCTTCATAAGCTACGTTTGGCAATCTCAATGAGTTTTGCTACATGTTTAATCGAAAGTATTTTGGCGAAAAAAAATTTAACAGACTTCTGATAGCAGGAATTAGCTATAAAAATGAGTTTAGGTATAACATTAAGTAGTCATATTTAAGTAAATACATTGATTTAGTTAAATACAAAAACCGATAATTTTAAATAAGCCCTAACCAGTTTTAAAAACCATAGACCTAACAGGTTTTTAAAACCTGTTAGGTCTATTATGGTAAAATAATTAGTATCTATCTATTGCGTTCAAATCTTCAAAAGCTTGTTTTAAGCGGGCAACCAATGTTTTTTCACCTTCACGCAGCCAAGCTCGTGGATCGTAATATTTTTTATTTGGTTTTTCATCGCCATCTGGATTTCCAATTTGAGATTGTAAATAGGCTTCTTTTGCTTTGTAATAGTTTTTAACTCCGTCCCAATAAGCCCATTGAGTATCGGTATCAATATTCATTTTAATTACACCGTACGAAATGGCTTCTTTTATTTTTTCGGGCTCTGAACCCGAACCACCATGAAATACGAAATTTACAGGATTGTCTTCGGTGTTAAATTTATTTTGAATGTATTTTTGTGAATTTTTCAAAATTGCAGGCTCTAGTTTAACGTTACCAGGTTTGTAAACACCATGAACGTTTCC
The DNA here is from genome assembly GCA_038210985.1 of Bacteroidales bacterium. Classification (GTDB taxonomy): domain Bacteria; phylum Bacteroidota; class Bacteroidia; order Bacteroidales; family WCHB1-69; genus JAQUGA01. The sequence continues at coordinate 15,080 of JBBQWB010000074.1, read as the reverse complement.
GAAAGAAGCGGCGATGGTAAATTTATTGCTAATTTTCATCAATTCTTCGTAAGCAAACGAAACGTCTTCGGGTTGAGTGTAAAGTTTTGAACTTTCTATTCCAGAGTTATCCACGCCATCTTCTTCACCGCCTGTAATACCAAGTTCAATTTCGAGAGTCATTTCTATTTTACTCATTCGAGTCAAATATTTTTTACAAATTTCGATATTTTCGTGCAAAGGCTCTTCGGATAAATCGAGCATATGTGAACTAAACAAAGGCTTTCTATGAATTTTATAAAACGCTTCGCCAGCATCTAATAAGCCATCAATCCAAGGTAAAAGTTTTTTTGCAGCATGGTCGGTATGAATTATAACCGGAATACCATATTGTTCGGCAATTAAGTGGATATGTTGTGCTCCCGAAATAGCTCCAGCAATAGCTGCTTTTTCGTTATCGTTTTTAAGTGCTTTGCCAGCATAAAAAACGGCTCCACCATTCGAGAATTGTACAATAATTGGCGAATTTACGTCTTTTGCTGCTTCCATCACTCCATTAATAGAGTTTGTTCCAATAACATTCACTGCTGGAATAGCAAACTGGTTTGCACGTGCAATTTTAAAGATTTCTTGAACATCTTTTCCGGTAGCTACTCCCGGTTTTACAAAAGTTGAAATTTTTTTGCTCATATTTTATTTTTTTAAATAATATCTATGTTGTGTTGACTTACAATTTGCAAACTATTGATTTCTAGGGCAACTAGATTTCCCATATTTGTTTTGTTTCGATGATAGCACCCATTGTCGATTGCAATAAATGGAGAGTTTTTATCGGCAACAAGCGATTTGATAAATTCGATGCTAAGAGGCACATGCCCATGAATTATTCTTCGGTTTCCAGTTTTTTGCATATCCACTTTAAAATCACGCAGGCTGGTCATCGATAATTTGTCTGAAAACGGATTGTCTTTTTCAAAATTTAAGCCAGCATGCACAATAATAAAGTTATCTGTTAGTAAAAAATATTTTAAATTATCGAGCCAATCAATATATTTTTTTGAAATATCTTTGGTTCTTTTTACGTCAAAACTTTTTAATGTTTGATCCCCACCAACACTTTTCCAGAGTTTTAATATGTGGTTTTTTTTATAAAACGAGTACCATTTTTTGTTTGTCTCGGCATGATATGATTCAATCATGTATTCTTCGTGATTTCCCCTTAAACAATTGATGTTTGGAAAATCAAGTTGAATTTTCATAATGTAATCAATCACTTGTTTAGAATATGGTCCCCTATCAATATAGTCCCCTAAAAAAGTAATAGTATCTTCTTTAGTTGGAATAATCTGTTTTTCAATCAGAGATTTTAGTGTTTTATAACACCCGTGTATGTCAGGGATAACCCAATGATTCATCTAAAATTATTTTTTTCCTTGATTTGCTACTTCGTCCATTAGTTTTTTCAAAGTTTCTTCATCGGCTAGAAAGTAATCTTTAACTAATTTCATTTTTTCGTCGAACTCAAAAACATAAGGAATTCCAGTTGGAAGATTTAACGTTAGAATATCTTGGTCGCTAATGTTTTTTAAATGTTTAATAATGCCTCTGAGGCTATTTCCATGAGCAGCAATAATAACTTGTTTAAAGTTTTTAAGCGAAACAGATATTTCATTTTCCCAGTAAGGGACAATCCTATCCACGGTATCGCACAGAGCTTCGGTTGCAGGAGCCGACCCAGGTTCGCCAATATATTTGTATCGGACATCGTTTATCGGATGTCGTGGGTCATCTGTGGGAAGTTCTGGTGGTCGAACACTGTAACTTCGACGCCACAATAATACTTGTTCATCGCCATATTTTTCGACTGTTTCGCGTTTGTTTAATCCTTGAAGTAATCCATAATGTTTTTCGTTTAATCGCCACGATTTTTCAACTGGAATCCACATTAAGTCCATTTCTTCAAGTAAAATATTCAAGGTTTTTATTGCTCTTTTTAAAAAAGACGTGTATGCAAATCTGAATTCAAAGCCTTTTTCTTTTAATAATTTACCAGCTTCTGTTGCTTCATTTAAACCGCGATCCGATAAATCAACATCAGTCCAGCCAGTAAAGCGGTTTTCTTTATTCCAAGTGCTTTCGCCATGGCGTATTAAAACTAATTTATACATTTTTTAATTTTTTAATTTGTCGATATAAAATTACTAAAATTATTGAACCAATCAAAACAAAAGGAATGCTTAACCATTGCCCCATGTTTAAAATCATTCCCGATTCAAATGTTTCCTGAGGTTCTTTAAAAAATTCGATACCAATACGAATACCAAAAACGAGTACTAAAAACCATGCAATTCGAAATCCGTTGGGCTCTTTTTTTTGATATTTTGTATGCACATATCGTAAAAACAGGAATGTTAAAAAATAACCTATGGCTTCGTATAATTGAGTTGGATGGCGAGGAATTTGATCCACATTTGGAAAAATAAAAGCCCAAGGCAAATCCGATGCTTTTCCAATAATTTCGGAATTCATTAAATTGCCAATACGAATAAACATACCACCCAAAGCCGTAGCTGCAACAATGGAATCGAGAGTCCATAAATAGTTTATTTTTTGTCGCCATGCAAAAATTCCAAGTGTTATTAAAATTCCGATTGCACCACCATGACTGGCTAGTCCTCCATTCCATGTTTTAAAAATTTCGACAGGATGAGCTAAAAAGTATTCAGGTTCATAAAAAAAGCAATGACCTAAACGTGCACCTACAACTGCACCAATAAGCATGTAAATGAGCCACTGGTCAATGATTTTATCGGGAAAATTTTCGGCAAGAAGTTCTTTGCGAGTAAAATAATATCCTAAAACAAAAGCTGCTGCAAACAACATTCCATACCAACGAAGTGTAATGCCTAAAAAAGTAACTATTTCGGGCTGAAAGGGCCAAACAATTGCATTTATTACAAACATTCTATTTATTTTTTAGGTTTGGGAATTGGTTCGGTGTAGGAGGGAATGTTTTTGGTTTTATAGGAATAAACGAGTAGGGCAATTCCAATTAAAATAAACGGAATACTGAGCCACTGTCCCATATTTAGAGCCATTCCTTTTTCAAAATCAACTTGTACATCTTTCACAAATTCGATTAAAAAACGTGCACTGAAAATGATGGTAAAAATTAACCCCGAAAAACGGCCTGCAGGAATACGACCATTTAATTTTCGATAATACCAAACAAAAAAAGCAAACAGCGAAAAATAAACGATGGCTTCGTATATTTGGGATGGATGTCGTGGCAGCAAGTCTTCGCGAACAAAAACAAATGCCCATGGGACATCAGTAGGAGTTCCATAAATTTCGGAATTCATTAAATTTCCAATTCGAACCATTCCTGCAGCGATAGGCACAATTGCCGCAACTCTGTCGAAAAGCCAAAATGGGTTCATTTTGTGTTTTAAAGTGAAATAAATTAAGTACGAAACGATGCCAATTACGGCTCCATGACTTGCTAATCCGCCATTCCAAACCATAAAAATTTCGCTGGGATGTGCAAAATAATAAGCTGGTTCGTAAAATAGCACATGACCAAGACGCAAGCCAATTACCGTTGCTAAAACTAGCCAAATGGCGAAACGGTCGAGTAACTCTTGAGAGATTCCTTCTTTTTTAAAAATCCATCCTAATCGTAAGTAGCTGAAATAAAATCCAGTTGCAAGCAATAAGCCGTACCAACGAATCCCTAATGAGCCTAAATGAACAATAACAGGATTTATATCCCAAGTAATATATCCAATCATAATTAAGTTTTTTTCAGCCACGAAATTACAAGAAAAAATGCTACATCGAGTTTTTTTGAATGGATTTCACATTGTTTAATACATAATATTGTTGGTTGGAACTTTAAAATAGGCTGTTTTTACACCTAAAACATTCTTCTGCAATATTTTTAGAAGTGTATTATAATTTATTCGATTATGCATTTTAAAACACCCTTTGTAGTTTTATTTTTTTTTAACCGAAAAGCCAAAACGTCCTATTTTTTCGCCTTGTTTGTAGTAAAAGCCATGAGAATAATGGATTAAATTTGCTTTAAAAAGCTGTAATGTGTCTGTTTTAGCATCGATGAGGTTTGAGTTAACATGTACTGCAACAATTTGGGCTAAAAACATGTGATGACTTCCCAAAGGTATCATTTGTGTAACTTTACATTCGAGATTTACGGGCGATTCTTGAATCATTGGAGCCGAAACTTTAGAGGCTTTTATTGGAGTAAGATTCATTTCTTTGAATTTATCTAAATTTTTTCCCGAACGAACTCCACACCAGTCGGTTGCTTTAGCTAGGGCAAGGGTAGATAAATTCACAACAAATTCGCCAGTTTGTTTAATAAGTTCGTACGAATATCGTTCGGGTTTTACCGAAATAGAGCACATTGGCGGATTTGTGCAAATTGTACCCCCCCAGGAAACCGTAATTATGTTTTGTCCAATTTCTTTATTTCCACAGCTTATCATTAATGCAGGCAATGGATAAATTAAATTTCCGCCTTCCCATTCAATTTTATTGTTTTCCGAGTTTGCCATTTCAAGTGTTTTTTATTTCCAGTATGCTGCTTCCCCAATAATTTTTTGGTCGGTTTTAAATTCTGATGTAAAATGGAATTCGATTTTTGGAAATGCTTCTTGAGTGGTTTTTAACATCCAAGCACTTTCGGCTAAATAAACAGGAAGTTCCTCCTTGTCAAATGCAATCAATCGGCTTTTCATTGTTAAAAAACGGTCTAATTCTTTTTTGTCCGAGCTGGTAATCCAACATGCTTTGTAGTAATTTAAAGGCTGAAAAACACAAGCAGCACTATACTCGTGTAGCAGTCTAAATTGTATAACTTCAAACTGCAGTTCGCCAACTGTTCCTACAATTTTTATATTTCCAGGCTGCTGAACAAAAAGTTGGGCAACACCTTCGTCGGTAAGTTGACGAATACCTTTTTCAAGTTGTTTGGTTTTAAATGGATCTTTGTTAACGAGCTCTTTAAAGAGTTCGGGCGAAAAACTAGGAATGCCTTGAAAATTCATTTGCTCGCCTTCGGTAAGCGTGTCGCCAATTTTAAAAATTCCAGTATCGTATAAACCAACAACGTCGCCAGGGGAAGAAGTTTCGACAAGTGTTTTTTCGTTTGCCATAAAACTGGTAGGGTTTGCAAAACGCACTTTTTTATTTAATCGAGTATGATGATAAAATTTATTTCGTTCAAATTCTCCAGAAACAATTCTGCAAAAAGCAATTCTGTCACGGTGGTTTGGATCGAGATTGGCATGAATTTTAAAAATAAACCCAGTAAAAGCCGTTTCATCTGGCATCACTTTTCGAGTATCTGTATTTCGCGATAGGGGCGAAGGGGCAATTTGAATAAACGTATCTAATAATTCTTTTACGCCAAAGTTATTTATTGCACTTCCAAAAAAAACAGGAGCTAAAAGTCCATCTAAATATAGACTTTTATCAAAAGGTTCGTAAAGTTCGTCAATAAAAGCTACATCATCTCGAAGCTTTAATGCTTGATTTTCGCCCAAAATGTTGTTTAATATTGGGTCTTTTATGTCTTCAAAAGCAATAATATCGTTGGAAATTTCAGTTTTATTAGCAGAAAAAAGTTGTAATTTTTTGTCGTAGATATTATATACGCCGCTAAAGGTGCTTCCCATGCCAATGGGCCAAGTAAGTGGTCGAGTGTGAATTTTTAGTTCTTTCTCAATTTCATCAAGTAAACCAAAAGGGTCTCGCCCTTCTCGGTCAAGCTTATTAATAAAAACTATTACTGGGGTGCTTCGCATCCGGCAAACTTCCATTAATTTGCGGGTTTGCTCTTCCACTCCTTTAGCCGAATCGATTACCAAAATTACGCTATCCACAGCAGTTAGGGTGCGATAGGTGTCTTCGGCAAAATCCTTGTGCCCAGGAGTATCTAAAATGTTTATTTTAAATCCATTATATTCGAAACCCATCACCGAAGTAGCCACCGAAATACCTCTTTGCTTTTCAATTTCCATGAAATCGGAGGTTGCAGTTTTTGTAATTTTATTGTTTTTAACTGCTCCTGCTGTTTTAATTGCTCCTCCAAAAAGAAGTAATTTTTCAGTTAAAGTTGTTTTACCAGCATCGGGATGGCTAATGATGCCGAAGGTTCTGCGTTGTTGAATAGTATTGTCAATCATAAATTTTCACCTCTTCTTTTTTATTTTGCACGAATAACATCGTTTGCACTTTACAAAATAGTCCAATTTTACATATTGTATAATTATTCTAGTTTGAAAGCAAAACGAGCATTAACCAAAGTAAAATTACAAAACATTTTAGACTGTTTTATAATTACAATTGGTATAAAATATTGAAAAACGATATTTCAAAAATTCGTTTTCAGTGAGCAAAGATAAACAAAAAGAAAGTTTTAAACAGTTGGTTTTATTAATCCAATTTTGAAACCCATTTCAAATTTGCTTGTGCAGGCATACAAGCTCGTTTTTCAGAGTTTCCAGTAACGTTTCCAGACAAGGTGTTATTATTAAAAACAAGAGTTCCGCTTTTTTTGCACCAATAGAAGTCTTGGTTTTTTGGGCTTTCAATTTCAACAATTTGGAAATCGTTAAATTTTAGAGAGGACTCTGTATATGTTCCAAGAAAAGCATACACAGAATGATACTCCATATCATCAATATTTATCCATAATTTTGTTTGTCCAATACAATTTCCTATACCATTTGGTATTATCATCATTTTGAATGGCAATAAAACATCTTTTCCATCTGCTTGAACGGTAAGGCTTCCTTCCCAATATCCAGAAAATGATTATGATTTAACGCATTGAGTACCAAGAAAAATAATGACGAGAACTAAAAAAATGTGTTTAAATGTTTTCATAATGTTGGTTTTCTGATTTGCTTCAATAAATATTTCTAAATTTTATTGGATATTAATCTATCAAAAATAATGAAAATAATAAAATATTTTGTTTTATAAAAGTTGTTCTTATATAACAAACTTTTTAAACACTTAGTATTTTCTTTTTTTTCTTCATTCAATTAATAAATGCAACTTTATATGGAAGACTAATAAAATTTTCATACTTTCAAAATCAGGGCATTTTTCTGTTTTAACTACTTTTTAATTTAACAACATTAGATTAAAATTGAATTATTTTGTTAAAAAAAACTATTTAATAAAATTTACAAAAGACTGAATAACAATGTGATAATATTTTTTAATTTTAAAATATTTGTTATTTACGAACCTTGATAAGAATCGTTCTAAACAAAAGTTAATTAATTTTGTTTTTTTATTTCAGTTTCAAATTTTTTTTGAAAAAACGCTTTAAATTTTTTAATTTGAATTAAACCAAACACCATGAAAAGTAAAATAATCAGCATTTCCAGTAAATCAAATACGGAACAAATAAAATTAATTTTTCTGATAACAATTTTATTTATTGCAATTTTTTTGAATAATTACTCAGCTTATTCTCAAAGCCCAGTCGAGACAAAATCCTTTATAAATTCAAAAAAAGGATCAATGTTATCACAAGACAAAAAAGAATCTGAAAAAATTTCTAAACTAATTTATGATTTACAACCTACGTTTTATGTTAGAGATAACAAAATCACAAAAAAGGATAATGGATTTGCAATACGTGGAGAAATAAATTTGAATGATGTTCCATTTTTATATACAAAAAACGACATTTTTGAATCGGTTGAAATGATAACTATTCGTATAATAACGAAAGATAAAATTAGTCATAAAATTAATTTATCAAATCTAACACAATTCAAATCTCTTAAATATATTCATTTTGTAATTAATTTTTCGTGTGATTCAAGTTATATTGAAAGCTTATACGAGGGAGAAAATGATAAATGTAAAATTTTATATACAATTGAAATTCCTGAGTAAGTAATTACAACAAGCTTTAAAAAATAAAACACATGAAAAACAAATACAATATTTTAACATCAAATATGAAAATTAGAATCCTAGTTTTTGGGTTTTTTTTCATTTTAGTAAGTGCTTTAAAAACAAGTGCACAGGTTGTTGTTCCTTTTACCCAGAGAACTTCGGCATATACTCCAGCAAAGAAAGTATATAATGTTAAGGGTGATTTTACGCTAATTGGTAACACAAATTTAACCTTAGACAATTATGGCGATAATACTGGAAATAACAACACGATGATTTATGTGGATGTGGATTCGGATCCAGCTACGCTAAATTCATCGTCAGCGATTTTGAATTTATCGTCCGAAAACGGAGCTGTTCCAACTTGTTCAAACATTATTTATGCAGGTTTATATTGGACAGGCAGATCGTCGAATGGTGGGGATAGCCCCTTGACATTTTCGGTTACAAAAGGTGGCACAACGGTTAACTTCGACAAGCAGAAAGTTTTATTAAAAGGTCCTGGAGCAGCATCCTATACAACGGTCACTGCAAGTCCTACGGATATTTCTTATCCTACAACCAACTATGGACAGATGTACTCGGCTTATGCCGAAGTTACCGACTATGTTCGCCAATATGGAGTTGGAAATTATTTTGTTGGAAATGTTGCAATAAACGAAGGTAATGGCGGTGGCACAGGATATTATGGTGGCTGGGGAATGATTGTTATTTATGAAAACTCAAAAATGAATTGGCGTGATGTAACCGTATTTGATGGATATGCTTATGTTGCAGGTTCCATAACTGCGGATTATTCAGTGCCAATTTCGGGTTTTAATACCATTCAAAGCGGTAACGTGAATATGAAATTTGGGATGATTGCCGGAGAAGGTGATCGAAATATTTCGGGTGATTTTTTACAAATTAGAGACCACACGAATACTAATTGGGTTACATTGAATCATGCTGCTAATTCTGCGAATAATTTTTTCAACAGTTCAATTTTTACAGGAGGAAATTCAAGAAATCCAAATTTGTTAAATAATACAGGTTTGGATATTTCTATGTTTAATATACCAAATGCAGGAAATTCAGTTATTACAAACAATCAAACATCGGTTAATTTTAGGTATGGTTCAACACAAGACACATATATTATATCCATGTTTGCAATGTCGGTTGATGCATATATTCCCACACCTGAAGCGCAAGCGTCCATTATTAGTATAAATGGTGTTCCTTATGTTACTGGAAATCCTTTGGTGGCTCAGCCTGGAAACGAAATTGAAGTTTCGATAGATGTCCGAAATAAGGGAACAGAAGCTATTGACAGTGCCGAATTAATTATTCCAATTCCATTTGCTTCAAGTTATGTGAGTAGTTTGCACCAAATATTTTTCGCCCCATTACCTACGCCCAATAATGTGTATTTCGACCCTTCGTTGGGTGCAAATGGTTCAATTGTGTGGAAAATTGGAACTTTACCAGTACCTGCAAATCCAAATGATTTATTAGGAAAATTAACCTTTAAAATTAAAGTTACGACTGATTGTCAGATTTTAGCGAATGCAAACTGTAATGCCGAAGTCGTTATAACTGGTCATTTGAACGGTGTTGGAAATATAAGCCACACTGCTTTTTCGAATCATGCAACCATACAGGGTTATCAAATGACAGGTAGCTGTATTGGCGAACCAATTGTGGTTCCCTATAAAGTAAACATTGATGCAAATACATATGTTACTGCAAATTGTGCTTCTACCCCAACTATTAGCAATTTTGTTCAGTGTAATGTAACTTCTACGATTCCTATTACTCAGGTTTCAGGTAATTTTCCACCAGGAACTCGTTTTTATAATCAATATCCAGTTACTGGATCTACCACACAATATACCATCTCAAATCCATTCCCTGGAACAGTTGGAATATCAACATATTATGCAGTACCTCCTGGTTCAACATCTTGTTATTTTAAATTTACCATTCAGGTTTTAAATTTAACGAGTACACCTACCATAAGTGCAACTCCTGTTGAATACTGCATCAATGCACCTGCAGTTCCTCTTACCGCAACGGCTAGTAATGCGTCATATACTTTATATTATTATAGTTCTCTAGGTGGAGTTCCACAATTGTCCATTACTCCATCTACCGCAGTTGCAGGTACGTTTACCTATTATGTAGCGGAAGGTTTAGCTGGTTCGTGTATAAGTCCAAACAAAGTTCCGATTCAAGTAATAGTGAAACCTTTGCCAGTAGCTCCAACTGCTGCTGTTTCAAATATTACAAAAGTTTGTTATGACGATAGTGGCAATATAAAATTAACTGCAAGTGGTGGTTCAGGAACTGTTTTAAAATGGTTTACTGGTTCGTGTAACGGAACATTGGTTGGAACGGGAAACAATTTAATTATTGCGTCACCAAGCACTCCAACAACTTATTATGCAGCGTGGGAAAATTCTTGTGGGATTTCTTCTTGTGCTCAAGTATTTGTAGATGTAGTTCCTGTAATCAATGCTAGTGGGAGTGTTACTGGACAAATAAGTTACTACAATGCTTCTACTGGTCAATTAACAATTACGGCAAGTGGCGGAACAGGAACATTTACATATTCACTAAATGGAGGTGCTCCTCAAGCATCTAATGTGTTTTCGGGATTAACGGCGGGAACTTATACCGTTACTATCCACGACAGTTTTGGATGTACTGCTACGGTAGTGATTACCATTAACAATGCCCTTCAAATTATTGCCGTGGATGATAATGGTACTGTAAACGGAATGACTGGAGCAACTGCGGTTACAAATGTTTTAAGTAACGACCTTTTAAACGGTTCATTGGTAAATCCTCTTGATGTGAATATTACATTTGTAAGCACCACAAATCCAAACATATCATTGGTTGGTTCAAATGTAGTTGTTGCTCCAGGCACACCAGCTGGAACCTATTATTTGGTTTATCAAATTTGTGAAGTAGCCAATCCAACCAATTGCGACCTTGCTACGGTAACTGTAGTGGTAACTGCACCACAGATTATTGCGAACGACGATAATGTTTTAGGCATCAATGGTACAACAGGCGCAACTAATGTAGTAAACGTTTTCACAAACGACTTGTTAAATGGGAATCCTGTAAATCCAGTAGATGTTATTCTTACTATTATAACTCCAGATCCAACAGGAAACATTACACTAAATCCCGACGGTTCTGTAGATGTAGATCCAAATACACCAGGCGGAACATATACCCTTACGTATCAGATTTGTGAAGTATTGAATCCCTCAAATTGTGATCAAGCGATTGTCACCATTCAAGTAATAAACACTTCGGATATTTCCATTGTGAAATCACAAATTAATCCATCAAATTTACCAGTAGGTTCTTATGCCGCATTAGTTCCTATAAATCCATCTGTAATTACAGCAGGAACAAAAATCTATTATATCTTACATGTACAAAACTTTGGTCCGGACAATTCCTTGAATGCGACAATTACCGATATGTTGCCAGCAGGAATAACAAATCCTGAGTATTCGCTTAATTTTGGAAATTCATGGTTTGCATGGGGTGGAACTCGTTTCCTTCTTGATTTTGCAAACGGTGGAGTGAATAATGTGCTTATCAGAGGTGATGTAGGTGCAAATGCAACAGGAACATTAACAAATACAGGAACTGTTTATAGTGCAACGACCCTTGATCCAAATGTTACCAATAATGAATCAACGGTTATCACAACAATTACCCAATCGGCGAATTTAACGTTAAACAAACAAACGATTAATACTCCAATTTCTGGGGGTGAGATCGTTTATCAAATTAGTGTACAAAATCTAGGACCGAGTGTGGCAACTAATGTTGTTATTACGGATGTAATAAACCCATCGATACTTTCTAACGTGGAGTACTCATTAAATAATGGGTCAACCTGGTTAAGTCCTTGGCCAGGTAGTGTAAATATTGGTTCGTTGGCAAACGGAGCTAGTTTTTCGTTACAAATTAAAGGAACCATAGCTATTACTGCTCCAAACCCAATTCCAAATACAGCCTCTGTACTTTCGGATACACCTGACCCAGATTTAACAAATAATACCGAAACGATTAATACTCCTTTAGATGTTCAAGCCGATGTTTCAATTGTTAAAACTGGTCCCGCAACCATAGTAGCAGGAACGTCAATTCAATATTCAATTGTTGTCACAAACAGTGGTCCTTCTATTGCAGGTAATGTTAATATAATCGATGTGGTAAATCCTGCAATAATTGCCAATGCTGAATATTCTGCAAATGCTGGTACAACTTGGAATATATGGACATCTCCATTTAGTGTAGGAACCCTTAATCCTCTTGCATCCTTTACATTATTAATTAGAGGAACTGTGAGAAGTAATGTAACAACCAATGTGATTAATACCGCTTTTGTTACAAGTTCTACTCCCGATCCAGATGTTACAAATAATACATCAACCGTTATAACTACAACACAAAGAATTGCCGATTTAGAGATTGTAAAAATACAGATCGACCCCGCAATTATCCCAATTGATTCAGCCGCTTTATTTGGAGATCCTTATGCTTTAATGATAAATCCTTTGCAAATTATTGCTGGAGATTCCATTTATTACGTGCTCGTTTATACAAATCATGGTCCAAGTGATGCTATTAATGTAACGGTTCAAGATATTCTTCCTGCAGGTATTGGTAGTTTTGTAGCTTCAAGATGTCAGGCCAATTTTGGTCCTTGGACAAATTCTGGAAGTTTAGGAACTATCGTTGCTGGTGGGCGCTGTTTGCTTTTAATGAAAGGCAAGGTGAATGATAATGCATTTGGTAGTATAACCAATACGGCAACGATTCCACTTATTCCTGGAATTACCGACCCTGATTTAACTAATAATACGTCAACCGTTGTAACTCCGATTATTTCACAATCAGATTTGGCGGTGGTAAAATCGGTAAACAACTCTACTCCTTATGTTGGATCCAATGTTACTTTTACAATTAATGTAACCAATAATGGTCCAACAGCTGCTACCAATTCCCAACTAGTGGATATGTTGCCCAATGGCTATACTTATGTTTCTCACAGTACAGGTTCGGGCACTTACAATCCTATTACTGGATTGTGGACTATTGGCACGATAGGTTTTCCTGGCTCTGCTAGTTTAACGATAACAGCCAAGGTGAACAATCCGGGTGTTGGTGTTTCGTATCTTAATACGGCAACAATTACCGGTCTTGATCAATTTGACCCAGATACAGATAACAATACGGACGACGAAATTACAACTCCGATTAATGTTATCATTGCGAATGACGACAATGCGGGTCCTATAAATGGATACACAGTCGCAAATAATGTGATAAATGTATTTACCAATGATTTATTGAATGGAAATCCAGTGGTTCCAGCTCAAGTAACTTTAACAGAAACGATTGCTGAACCAAACGGATATTTAACCTTAAATCCTGACGGAACTGTTGATGTTGCTTCTGGCACACCTGCTGGAACATATCAATTAACCTATCAAATTTGTGAAATTTCAAATCCAACAAATTGCGATCCAGCAGTAGTTATTATTACCGTTGCTGCTCCTCAAATTATTGCCAACGACGATATCGTTGGAGGCGTAAATGGATATACTGGAGTTGTTGGCGTGGTAAACGTTTTTACAAACGACTTATTAAATGGCAATCCAGTGGTTCCTGCTGAGGTAACTCTAACTGAAACTATTGCTGATCCAAACGGATATTTAACTTTAAATCTTGATGGAACTGTGGATGTAGCTCCTGGCACACCTGCTGGAACATATCAATTAACCTATCAAATTTGTGAAATTTCAAATCCAACAAATTGCGATCCAGCAGTAGTTATTATTACCGTTGCTGCTCCTCAAATTATTGCCAATGACGATATCGTTGGAGGCGTAAATGGATATACTGGAGTTGTTGGCGTGGTAAACGTTTTTACAAACGACTTATTAAATGGTAATCCAGTAGTTCCTGCTGAGGTAAATTTAACCGAAACAGTTGCTGATCCAAACGGATATTTAACTTTAAATCTTGATGGAACTGTTGATGTAGCTTCTGGCACACCTGCTGGAACATATCAATTAACCTATCAAATTTGTGAAGTTTTAAACCCAACAAATTGCGATCCAGCGGTAGTTATTATTACGGTTGCTTATACTCCAATTATTGCAATCAACGATACCGCAATCAACGTAAATGGACATACAGGGGAAATTGCTGTATTGAATGTTTTAGACAATGATTTATTGAGTGGAAACCCAGTGAATCTAACCCTAGTTACCCTTGTAGAAACAATTCCAGAAGGGAATGGCTATTTAGTTCTTAATCCCGATGGTACTGTAGATGTTCTTCCTGGAACTCCAGCCGGAACCTATTACCTTACTTATCAAATTTGTGAAGTTTTAAATCCTGGCAATTGCGATGATGCTCAAGTTTTTGTTACCGTATTGGCTTCTGCAATCATTGCCAATGATGATGATTTCACAACTTCTCCCGTAGGTTGTTTTACAGGTGGAATTGCTGGAAATGTTTTAACAAATGACCTTCTCGATGCAAGTTCAATTAATTCAGCGGATGTTACAATTACTTTAACAAATAACGGTGGAATTATTGGTGCTTCAATTTCTGCAAATGGCGATTTGAATATCCCCGCAGGACTCGCTGTTGGCACTTATAATCTTAGCTATAAGATTTGTGAAGTAATTAATCCTACAAATTGTGATGAAGCAGATATTGTAATTAAGGTAAATGACGCTCAAAATCCAACGATAACTTGTCCTACAGATGTTACTGTTAATAGTGATGCTGGAAGTTGCGAAGCTACAAATGTAGTGATCGGAACTACAACGTTTGCTGATAATTGCGGAGTGAATACAGCTGTGGGTGTTAGAAGCGATTTACTTGCTTTAACTGATCCTTATCCTCTAGGAACTACTACCATTACTTGGACTGTAACAGATTATGGCGGAAATACAGCAACTTGTACTCAAAATGTAGTAGTAACGGATATTGAACTTCCAACAATCACTTGTCCTACCGCTGTTGCAGTAAATACCGACGCAGGTATCTGTACCGCAAGTGGCGTTGTTCTTGGAACTCCAACAACTGCTGACAACTGTACCGTAGCTTCAATCACGAATAACGCT
>JBBQWB010000073.1:0-16197 GCA_038210985.1 Bacteroidales bacterium | reverse complement strand
TAGATACGTTGCCTTTACGGGTTTGTCATTGGGAATGTCATCACCCGTTTATTTGTACATTATTAATTTTGTTCCCGGTACTTACGAAACCAATCTTACTACCGAACGCTACGACCCAGATAAACATAATGTAGATAATATATATGGAAATGGTCCTTTTGCAAAAGGCTTTTTTAATATTACACCGCATCCAGGAGTATTCGGAAAATTAGGTTTGAATTTTGAATTTGGAAATCAAGACAGAAAACTTAGAAGTCTCGAAACTGGCTTTTGTATGGAAGCATATTTGAATTCAGTCCAAATAATGTCATTTAACGACCCTCAACGCTTGTTTTTTTCGTTTTATTTAGGAGTACATTTCGGTTCGAGAAAAGACTATTATTAACCAAATAAATCATATTATGAAATTAAAATTTTGGTTTATCATTTCCTTAATCCTTGTTTTCTCATTTTCAATTCATGCTCAAGACGATAATGAAATGGTTGAAAGTAAAAAACCAGCATCCCTTTCGCAGGTGCAAATTGGTGTGAGTGCTCGTTTGACAAATTTTTATTTGATTGATCAAATTCAATCTACAATTTCAATTCCATTTATTATTAATAAAAAGATTAAAATTGAACCTGAGTTTAGTTACTTTGCCGAAAAAAAAGACAATCCGTTAACTGGTTCTTTCGATGATTATTCATTTTTTCATATTGGAGCGGGTGTTTCGATGCTAAAATCGTATAGTCAAGGTTTGCTCTCTATTGGTGTTAGAGGTGGATTTATAAAATCTTGGTCAATTGGCGAAAGCAATGGAAACTCCGATTATTTAGCTGGTCCATTTGTTGGCTATGATCATTTTCTTTCAGATAATTTTGCAATAGGAATGGATATCAACCCAATATTTATGAGAGTTGATTTGAAAACAGTTTTTAAAACAAATACTTCGGCGAGATTATCATTTTATTTCTAATTTTTTTTATTCGCTTTCTAAAATTCGCTTAGCTTCCATTATCTCCTTTAAAACAGCATCATCAATTTTAGGATACTTGAGTTTTAAAGACTTTAATTTTTTAAGAACTATTTCCGAAACTGCAACCCTCGAATACCATTTTTTGTCGGATGGAATAACGTGCCATGGAGCAATAGCAGTAGAAGTTTGATTAAGTATTTCTTGATAGCAATTCATGTATTCGTTCCAATATTGACGCTCTTTGATGTCGCTTACAGCTATTTTCCAATGTTTTTCCTGTTTGTTTATTCGTCTTAAAAAACGCTCTTTTTGCTCTTCTTTTGAAATGTGTAAAAAAACTTTTACGATGTGGGTGCCACTTTCAATTACATGTCTTTCCATTGCATTGATGGCATCAAAACGATTTTGCCAAAATTGTTTATCGTTCGTGTCTTTTGGTAAATTTGGAAGTTTTTGTTTTTCTAAAATAGAAGGATGAATTCGGGCAATTAATAATTCTTCGTAATACGAACGATTGAAAATTCCAATCATTCCTCGTTGGGGTAATTTATTATAACATCTCCAAATAAAATCATGATCAAGCTCTTCGGACGAAGGGCTTTTAAAACTATAAACATGACAGCCTTGAGGGTTCATGCCCGAAAAAACATTTTTTACTAAACTGTCTTTTCCCGATGCATCCATGCCTTGAATGACTATCAATAGGGCGTATTTATCGTATGCATAAAGAATATCTTGAAGTTGTGATAACTCAGAAGCTTTTTTTTCTAAATCATTAAATGCAAGCGATTTATCGAAGTAGACACCACTATTGGAAGTATCAATGTCTTGTAGTATAGTTTTGGTTGGCTTAAATATCAGAGAATCCATTTAAAAGAATAATTTATAATTGATTTAATTATTTTTCAATATTTATTTAGTATATTTGTTACAACATATTAATTAATACACAAAAATATAATTTAAAACTTACTCTATGAAAAAAATATCCATTTTATTTTTAAGTATTACGTTTTTTTTAACCAACGTAAATTCACAATCGCCAATTTTCAAGAGTTTAAAAAGTAATTCAAACACAAAAGACTTAATAGTTGTGGATTCAATTACCGTAGCTTCGTTTTTAAATAACATGCTTTTTTCGGGTAATATCGAAATTTCAAATGTTATGTATAATGGTAATCTTCAAACAATCGGCTATTTCTCCGATTATGAAACTTCAAGTGGCTTAGATTGCGGAGTAGTAATTTCTACTGGTAATGTAGATGATATTGCAAATCCATCCAGCATTTTTGCAAATACAAACAACTCTTTGCCTGGCGATTCGTTGCTAACTGCTTATATTCAAGGGCAAACCTACGATGCCATAATTATTGAATTTGATGTAATGTTGCAAGAAGATTCGTTATTAATATGTTCCGAATATGTTTTTGCTTCCGAAGAATATCCCGAATTCGTTAATACTTCGTTTAATGATATGTTTGGTTTTTTTATTTCTGGTCCAAATCCTAGCGGCGGATTTTATGAGAATTTTAATATGACAAAAATCCCAGATACCGATTTGCCAGTTTCAATCAACAACTTGAATAATGGATTAGGAAATAATGGACCTTGCGAATTTTGCGAGTATTATATCGATAATTCGGACAGTTCCAATGCTTTTTTTGTGTTTGATGGAATGACAACTGCTATTCCCGCTTCCATAGCTATTGTCCCGAATGTAAATTACCACGTTCGTTTGGCAGTTAGCGATGTTGGCGATGGAGTTTATGACTCTTCTATTTTGTTCAGAATTTTCAGCTTTTCACAACCTCTTGATACAATGTTTTTTAGCTGGACTTATGACGTGATTTCAAATAATCCCCTCACGGTTCAATATAATTCTGTTATGGGAGATAAAGCCGTTACAAAATACGTTTGGGATTTTGGCGATGGAGATTTTAGTTTTGAAGCTTCGCCTATTCATACGTATCTTCAACCTTCTTCTTTTCCAGTAAAACTTTTTGCAACCAACGAAACCTCCAAAGGTGTTTACAGTAAACTTATTACTCCACAAGGCGAAAATTCAATAAATGAATTCACAAACCATCTTGTTAATCGCCGTCAAACAGAAAATGAATTTTCTTTAAAATTTCAAGAGGATATCAACAATGCAATCGTAAATGTATATTCTGCCGATGGAAAGATTGTGTTTTCAGAAAAAATGGCTGGAAATCAATGTGTTTTGCCAATTCAAAATCTAAACCATGGTTTATATATTGTAAAAATCAGCTCAACTAACTTCACTTGGAATTGTAAATTTGTGAAATAGAATATTTTTCAGATTTGAGGGAATTTCTAAATTTAATTCAACCAAAGCAGTCATCCTGATTCGCCACGGCGAAGTCGAAGGAAGACTGCTTTGGTTCTAAATGCTAGCCATTAAGGCATATCAGTCTCCATTAGCTACTTCGGATTTGCAATCCGAACAAACAAAAAAATCCTCGGACTACAATTATGCTCGGATTACAAATCCGAGCAAACTAACTTTTTTTTCAGACTGAAATCCAAAACAGTCAGAGCTCGGATTACAAATCCGAGCAAACAAGTTTGTAAATAGATTTGCAATCCGAAAAACGAGGGGGGCTGAGTATTCATGGTTTGCTCGCCGCTAAAAATATCCATAATCAAAAACAGCGGAAAATTAATTTGTTCTCTTAAAATTCGAACTAAACTAATTTTGTTTAGGCAACTTTTAGCTATACAAAAAGGTCTAAAGCGTATGAAATTTATTATTTTAATCATGGTTGCAATAATAAATTAACAAATAAAAAACAATAACCTAAAAATCAATTTGATGAAAATTATTAAATCTGTAGTATTGTTAAGCGTTCTTTTAATAGGACTAGTGGGTGTTAGCAATGTTCAATCTCAAGCAGTTTACGACAATGCAACAACTTATTCTAATGTTCCAATTGTAATTCATGTGCGTGCCAACGATTCGCATCCATTTATCCATAAAATATTTATGTATCAAGTAATGGGAACTACTATTGGTCAACCAACTCATGGAAGTGTTGAAGTTATTGGAAATGATATTGTGTATTATCCAAATCTAAATTTTCAAGGTACAGATAATTTCATTTATGCGTATTCAACGGATTTTGGAGTTACATTTATAGATACTGCAAGTGTGAACGTTACTATAAATACTGATTCGGACAATAGTTTCCATATAAGAACAGTTGGTATTCCTCCAGCAACTTGTACTGGTGGTAAACTAAAAGTATTTATTAAAAATGGTGTAGCTCCTTATTTATATCAAATTAATGGAAGTGCCGTAATTACCATGATTGGAGATTCTATTGTAGTTCCTAATTTTGTTCCTCATGTTGGAACACTTGTTATTACCGATGCTAATAATACAACCATAAATACAACGTTTGAAATTCCGAGTAACAATTGCATCCTTTGTTTTGACGGTCCCAACTCGGGCTCTTCAACTCCAAATATGTGTACTGGAAATGCTGCTTTTGGATTATATTGCGGAACGCCTCCTTTTACTGCTGTTGCAAACAATATGCAAGGTCCAGGACAAGTTAATTTTGAATGGGTAAATGGAACCTCGCATTCACGTCAAGCATTCGCTAGTAATCTTTGTC
The DNA here is from genome assembly GCA_038210985.1 of Bacteroidales bacterium. GTDB lineage: Bacteria > Bacteroidota > Bacteroidia > Bacteroidales > WCHB1-69 > JAQUGA01. Next base: position 11,603 of record JBBQWB010000073.1, on the reverse strand, counting down.
AAGGGATATATAATTTAATTGTAACCGATTCAAATAATGTTCAAGTTACGGGATCATTCATGATTGATACAAATTCAGTTATGCCTGGAAATCTTGTTTCTCAAATTGATACTTGCATTGCTCTAACAAATTATATTAGTGCAAATGTTACCGACGTTTACACCGATTATTTAGGTAATACATACGCAGAATGGACAATAGTTTTATCAAATTCACAAACGATTCTTTTGTATGTTCATTATCAAATACCAAGTTCGGGATTTTATACATTTGTTTTATATGTAAACTGCAATGGGGGCAAATCAACCGTTATTTTATATAGTGGATATAATGTTACCAATCAAAATTTAATCGCAGCGATTAGTGATTTTTCATTATTCAAATCTATTAGCATGTATCCAAATCCAGTAAAAGATTTGCTAAATGTTTCCTTAAATTCTGAGCTTGAAAATGACATTACAATAAATATTTACAACATGCTTGGTGAAATATTGAATAAATCAAATCAACACATTGTAGCAGGTATAAATACTTTTTCTATTGATTTTGGCTCGTTTGATAATGGAGTTTACTTGATTCAAATTATGGATAAAAAGTATAATGCAATAAACCTAAAGGTGGTAAAATAGTTTAAGTTTTATTGCTTTAATAAATTAAAAGGTCTCTATTTTGAGACCTTTTTTTGGGAAATCTATTTTATACCAATTTTACAATGCCATCCCCTCGACTGAGGTCGGGGTTGATGCTCGAAATGTAAACACAAGTTAATATTATTGGACTATTTAATAATTCATTTCGGTATTATTTCATTGTTGTCCGATATAAATTTTGACTTCTGTTGTATAATGTTGTATAAGAAATTAACATGTTAAATGAATGAAAACAGATTTTATTTTTGTGAATTTTAAAAATATGAATTTTCTGAAATTTATTGCCCCTTAATTGCTTGAAGTAATTTACACTCAAAGCAAAATTTATTATTTTAATCGGACAATTATGATTTTTATTTTACCATTTTTGCAAAACATCAATTCAAAAAAATGAAAAGAGACAAGATGCGAATTTTAATGGTTTGTTTGGGTAATATTTGTCGTTCACCTTTAGCCGAAGGCATATTACGCTATCAATTAGAAGAAAAAGGAATTTTTGATATAGAAGTTGATTCTTGCGGTTTTGAAGCATATCATTTGAACGATTCGCCCGACAAACGATCGGTTGAAGTAGGATTAAAATATGGTATTGATATCCGTAGTCAACGTCAGCGTTTGTTTAAGTACGAAGATTTTGAGAAATTCGATAAAATTTATGTAATGGATTCAAATAATTATTCAGATATAGCTTCTATGGCTCTTACCAAAAATGATTTAAAAAATGTGGATTTCATTACCAATATACTTTATCCAAATCAAAACAAAGCAGTTCCCGACCCTTATTATGGCGGTAAGGACGGTTTTGAAAAAGTATATAAAATGCTGGATGAATGCTGTAAAGCAATAATTGAAAATTTTAAAAAAGGAAAATTAATTGTAGAATGAAATGTTTCAAACAATTTTTTATTTTTTATTCACTATTGTTTGATAAATTATTAAAATTTTTTGTTTTTTAATTCTCCGCTAGCTAGCAGAGAATTATTGTAAATTTGATTCTAACTATTTGATGTTCAGCACTCCCTTAAGGGGTTAGGGGGCAAAAGTGTAGAAAATTAGCTAGGAACATAACTCAATAAAAAACCAAACCATCAATAAAATTCATATGGTTAAACTACTTAATACCTGAATATTGCATAATTATTATTGGTTTTTTTCGGACAACAGTATTTTTTATTGAATAGTAGTGTGGTATAATGTAAACTTTTTTTACATTATTTCGTTTTATTCTTTTAGAACATGTAAAAGATATGAAGAAGGTATTATTAGTTTCGAGCGACAGCAATTTGATTACATTCGTTAAAAAATCGATTCAAGAGTTTGGGTATTTGTCATTTATTGCCGAAGATGGGGAGCAGGGTTTTAAAAAAGCAGCCGAGTTAAAACCTGATTTAGTGCTTGTGGATGCCGAAATAAGAGGAGTAAATAGTTTGCAAGTGATTGAGAAAATAATTTCGTTCAATCCAAATATTCCAATCATAGTTTTGGTTAAACCCGACGATATTTCCTATGCTATCAGAGCCGTTCAAATTGGGGCTTCGGATTACATTGAAAACCCATTACATACAAATCTTTTAAAAAGTGCGATAGATGCTCTGATAAATTTGAAAATTAATTCGGATAAAAATATCGACATTGAAAATGAGAAAAATACATCATCCTTTCGCTTAATTGGAAAATCTCCAAAAATGAAAGAGGTTATTAAGCGAGTTGGAATTATTTCGATGAATAGAGTTACAACTTTATTAGAAGGTGAAACTGGAACAGGAAAAGAGGTTATTGCAAGGATGATTCACGAGGTTGGTATAACGCGAGATAGGCCATTTGTTGCGGTAAACTGTTCGGCATTGACCGAAACTTTGCTAGAAAGCGAACTTTTTGGTCATGTGAAGGGTGCTTTTACCGATGCTATTCGCGATAAAATTGGAAAATTTGAGATTGCATTAGATGGAACAATACTGTTAGATGAAATTTCCGAAATTTCACCAAATATTCAGCTGAAACTATTGAGAGTAATTCAAGAAAGTGAATTTGAAAGGGTAGGAGGCGAAAAAACAATACCGATGAAAGCTCGAATTTTAGCATCTACAAATAAATCACTAGAGCAATTGGTCGAAATTGGAAAGTTTCGCCAAGATTTGTATTATCGATTGAAAGTTTTTAATATCATTTTGCCTCCTTTACGGGAGCGTTTATTGGATATTCCATACTTGGTTAATTTTTTTATTAATGAATCCAATCCAATTTTAAGAAAAAAAATTAAAAGTATTACTCGCAATGCACTCGATTTTTTGATAACGCTATCGTGGCATGGAAATGTTAGAGAATTAGAACATTCTATCACTAGAGCAATGTTGATTTGTAATGGTGATACCATAGATATTCATCATTTTCAAATGGAAAACCAAAAAACTTTTTCTAATATTCAAAACTCAGATATTGGCAATAAATTGATAAGCATTGCCGAAATGGAGAAAAATCATATTGAATATGTTTTAAATGCACTCGATTGGCAAAAAACAAAAGTAGCCAATGTTCTTGGAATTTCTCGTCCAACATTGAATCAGAAAATTGAGATGTATGGATTGGAGAAAGAATGAAATTTGGAATAAATCAATTATTTAACTTGAAAAGTGTAATTTTTTTTTGATTATCTGTGATTTTCGATGATTTTATAAAAAACTGATTCAAAATCAATTAGGCTTTTTCCAACTTTTTCTTTTTCAATTAAATTATAAGAATCTGCAATAATGTGATAACGGTATTTTTTTCCTTTATATATAATTGTCCCAATTAACGTTTCGCTATATTCATTTTTATTATTGTACCCGTTTGTAATTTCTTTACTAAAGTTTTTTAAGAGGTCATTCTCACTTATGAACTTTGTGATTTTTTCAATTTCGATATTGTTAATCTGAATTGTGTCCGAATATCTTTTATCGTGGGCATCAATGTAATAAGTGAGCTTTTTTTTATGTAAATCCCAATGACGCTCACTTGAATAAAATTTCTTATTCAGATGATCGTTTGTATAACTCCCAAAAGTAATCGAAATACTAACCGATTGCTGAGCATCAATCGAATTAAAGAGAAACATAATGATTAAAATCCAAGTTGCTTTTTTTGCCATTTTTTTTAAATTTTCTTTGTACTTTAACATCTTCCATGCTTTTAACTTCCAACTTCGGTCTTCCATCTTTTTTTTTAACTTTTTGCTATGGTTTCGACAAGCTCAACCACCGCACATCCTCAAATGCTCAAATCAACTAATCCTCACATCCTCACATCCTCACATCAGCTCATCATCAAATCACATCATCAAATCAATTCTATCTTTCAAATAATATATTCAATTTCTTAATCTTTTGAGCAAGTTCGTCTGTTAATTCATTTTGATGTAATTTCCATTTCCAGTTGCCTTTAGTTGTTCCAGGAGTATTCATTCGATTTTCACTATCTAATTCCAAAAAATCCTGAGCTGGAGCTATTGCCATATTTGCAACCGACGACCAAGCTAAGCGAATCATATCCCAAACCGGATTTTCTCCATCCGAATTCATGTAATCAATTGCTTTTTCAATTTCTTCTGTGGGAGCTTCTGCAAGCCAAGCTTTTGTGGTATCATTATCGTGAGTACCAGTGTAAACTACGCAATTTTTCGAGTAATTATGAGGTAAGTATGGATTTTCTTCGGACTTGCTAAAAGCAAATTGCAGAATTTTCATGCCTGGAAAATCAAACGTTTCTCGCAATTCTTCTACTTCTGGAGTTATTACCCCTAAATCTTCGGCGATAATTTCGAGTTTGCCCAGCTTTTCCTCAATCTGTTTAAAAAAATCCATTCCTGGAGCATCCAACCACTTACCGTTTATTGCAGTAAGCTCATTTGCAGGAATCGACCAAAAAGCTGAAAATCCACGGAAGTGATCAATTCGAACCATGTCGAAAAGTTCAAAATGAAATTTAATTCGTTCGACCCACCATCGAAAATTATCCTTTTTTAATACGTTCCAATTATAAACAGGATTTCCCCAAAACTGTCCAGTTTCGCTAAAATAATCGGGAGGAACTCCGGCAACAAAGGTGGGTTTTAATTCTTCATCCAACATAAAGTAGGAGGGATGAGCCCATACATCAGAACTATCCTGTGAAACATAAATTGGAATATCACCCATAATTTTTATTCCAAATTGATTTGCTTGCTTTTTGATTTTAAGCCATTGAATACTAAATATATATTGACAAAATTTATAAAAACCAATTTCAAACGTCAGTTTTAGTTGATAAAAATTTAATGTTTCAACCTCTCTTTTTCGAAGGTTTTCGGTCCATTCAAACCATGGTTTATCTTCAAAATGTTCTTTTAAAGACATGAAAAGAGCATAATCATTTAACCAAAAAGCATTTTTTTGACAAAAAAGTTGATATTCTTCCTTCGTCGAATTATCGATGGTTAAGCTTTGATATGCTTTACGCAGTAAAGGTATTTTGAGTTTGTTAACAACATCAAAATCAACCGTATTGCCATCCCTAAAATAGCTTGCATGAATTTTTAAATCATCTTTTGATAAAAAATCAATATCAAGCAATTGTTCAAAATCAATGAGCAAAGGATTTCCGGCATAAGCCGAAAAGCATTGATAAGGAGAATTTCCAAAACCAGTATGTCCAAGTGGTAAAATCTGCCAAACCTTAATTCCCGACTCAATCATGAAATCAATAAATTGTATAGCTTCTTTGCCAAATGTTCCAATGCCATATTTGCCAGATAGTGAAGTAGGATGAAGGAGTATTCCGTTAGATCGTCTATTCATGAAATTGATTTTTTACAAATGTACAAATTAAATTATATTTCAAAAAAATCAATCAAATTTTAGATAAATGATTTGTAAAGTCCTGAAAATTAAAATTTTTGAACATGCTTAATTTTTTGGTAGATGAATTTTAAATTTATGGATTAATTTTTTTAACGAAAAAAACAGAATATTCGGTAAACTTTCCTTGAAAAAATGCGTATAATCCACATTAATACATTTGAAACAATGGTCGAATTTGAGATAAAACGTCTAATTTTAAGCTACTTTCATCAATATAAGCTATTACAGCTTAAAGGTGGGGCTCAACGTGATGGCGAATTATACACTTATGTTGCCGAAACCGAAAAACAAATTTTAAAATGTTTTGGTCTTCCAAAAACAAATAAATATACTCGAATTTTATGGCAAATTGCAGATAATGTTAGCAATTCCAAGCAACGTGCGTTAATTATGATGGAGCAACTTTCGCTCGAAGCTGAAAAATATCTTGCATCCAAACCCTCATCACTTAAGCAACTGATTTCCGACGCTCGAAATAATCAATCCGACCCTTTTGAAGTATTACCCGAAATTTATGTAGGACCAAATTCATATACCTTATTTGTATATCACGAAGTAATGCTTAAAAGCTCGTTAAGCGATGATGATATTATTTTGGAATTTCAAATTATCCGCGATTCAGGCTGTTTGATGGATATTTATATGCTTACTCAAATGGAGCAATACAAAAATAGCGAATCTTATAAATACCTTAAATCATTGGGATTGAAATATGTGGACGATTATATGGTATGGTATGTTCGAAAATATATAAAATCTGTTCGTAAAAAATACACAGAAACACCTCAACGTCGCTCGAAAGTGGAAGAGGCATTGGTTTTATTGATTTTTGCTTTCCGTAAATTTCAAAAATTCCGAAATAGAGGTTATGCCGAAGATAATGCTCGTAATTTATCTGGCTTAACGGATGATAAATTGTTTCAAATTGCTCAATATGCTTTTTCGATGAACAATTAGTTTTCATTGAGCTATGAAATTGCAAAAATCATTTTACCTAAATCCCGATATAGTTGAAGTTGCCCGATTGTTACTGGGAAAAGTTTTGTTTTCCTCTGTCAATAACGAAATTTGTTCGGGAATTATTACCGAAACGGAAGCTTATGCTGGAATTACAGATAAAGCATCACATGCGTTTGGTGACAGACGGACAAAACGTACCGAAACGATGTATATGGAAGGTGGATTTTCGTATGTTTATCTTTGCTACGGGATGTATCATTTATTTAATGTTGTAACCAATGTAAAGGATGTGCCTCATGCTGTTTTAATTAGAGCAATTTATCCTCTTTTGGGTAAAGAAATAATTGCAGAGCGACGAAATGCGGAAAAACTTAAATATAATCATACAAACGGTCCAGGTAAACTAACCAAAGCTCTATCAATTACAAAAGGACACGATGCATTGGATTTAACCCAAAACATTATTTGGATTGAAGATATTGGTTTACAAATTCCAGAAAAATCAATAATTGCATCCAAACGCATAGGAATAGATTATGCAGAGGAGGATGCACATCTTTTGTATCGCTTTTATATTGAACCAAAGTTGATAAGTGAGATGTTCTAGTAATGTCCACATTATGAATAGATTTAAACAGATTAATAACATGTTTTATTTTTAATATTTTAAAACTATTTTATTTTTAATTTGTTTTTATTACAAACTTTAAAATTAAAGCGATGAATTCAAAAATAGTAATTGGAGTTTTGTTATTTCTAATTTCATCTTTTTACACTAAATCACAAGTAGTAGAATCGTTTGATAGCAATATTTGGGTTAAAAATATTACTCAGGCGAAAGTTTTAGCAATTGAAAAAAAAGTTCCAATTTTGTTGGTTTTTAGTGGCTCCGATTGGTGCATTCCATGTATGAAACTTAAAAAACAAATTTTATTAACCGACACTTTTTCAAATTATGCAAAAGAACATTTTGTATTATTGAATTTAGACTTTCCTCGTAAGAGTAAAAATAAACTTCCTACCGATCAACAAGCTCATAATGATCAACTAGCTTCCATTTATAATAATCAAGGATTTTTTCCTTTAGTTGTGATAATTAATAGCGATGGAGTTTTTTTAGCTTCAACAGGTTTTTTGGATATTTCACCTGCTGAATACATTTTACATATTGAAGAACTTTTAAATAAAAAATAATTTTTCAACTTAATATTTTTGAATTATGAAATCATTAAATAAGATTTTACTATTTTCGCTTATTCTATTTGTTTCTTTTTCAGTATATTCACAAACTAAGGGTAATGTGAATTTCAGGGTAACAACATCAACTAATAATGGAAATAGAAAACCAAATAACGTTTCGGCAATTTGGGTTACCAATAGCTCTGGAACGTATCAAAAAACCTTAGAAAAAAATGCTGGTCAGCGTGTAAATTATTTGTATAAATGGCTAACAGTAAATCCATCGATGAATTTAACCGATGCTATTACAGGTGCAACTTTAGCAAATTATAAAACCTATAATGTAAACTGGAATTGTAAAGATAAAAATCAAGTTGTTGTTCCCGACGGAGATTATAAATTATGGATCGAATTTACGGATGGTGACCAACAGGGACCTTATACTTCATTCACATTTACAAAAGGTGCATCTCCAGTAAGTTTATCTCCAGCAAATGTGAGTAAGTTTAGTAATATTTCAATAACATATACTCCAGATGCTACATCCATTGAGGAAACTCCAGTGGATTCAAAATTGATGAAAGTATATCCAAACCCATTTCACGATGTTGTAAATTTTACTTTTTCAGTTCCTATTAAAAATGTTGAAATAAATATTTATGATTTAAATGGTAAAAAAGTTTTTAATGAAGTTCGAGATAATCCTGCAAAATTTACAGATGGAATTATTTGGAATGGAATAGGATTAAAATCAGGAATTTATTTGTACACAATTAAAATTGAAAATAGTACTTTTGTAGGAAAACTTATTAAATCGAATTAATGCGATCGATATTTTTGACTATCTTGCTGATAATTTCTAATTTGTTGATATACAGTCAGCCAATGCAAAGTAAAACGAAAATTTTGCTTTTGATGGGTTCTCGATTTGAAATTACCGCAGTACATTCATCCGAAGCAATTATAGATGAAAGCATAGATGTTGCTATTGAGGAAGTAAAGCGTATTGAAAATCTTATATCAGAATGGGTTGAAGGGACAGAAGTGGATTTGATTAATAAAAATGCTGGTATTAAACCAGTGAAAGTAAGTGTTGAACTTTTTACCTTAATTGAACGCTGTAAAAAAGTTTCGGCTTTAACCGATGGAGCGTTTGATATAACTTGGGCTTCTGCATGGAAATTATGGCATTTTGATTCAACTTTAACAAAAGTTCCTTCGCAAGCACAAATTGATGAAATATTGCCACTAATTGGCTACGAGAAAATTATTTTAAATAAGCAAGATACTACTGTTTTTCTCACCCAAAAAGGGATGAAAATTGGATTTGGAGCAATTGGAAAAGGCTATGCCGCAAACAAAGCCCGCGATAAAATGAAATCAGTAGGTATCGAAAACGGAATTGTAATTGCTGGTGGCGATTTAATTACTTGGGGTAAAATGGCAAATAGAAAAAATTGGACTATTGGTATTGCCGACCCTGAAAACCCTCAAAATGCTATTGCTTGGCTCGAAGTTGGCGAAATGGGAGTAGTAACTTCGGGTAATTACGAGAAATTTGTGATGATAAACGGCAAAAGATATGCTCATATTATTAATCCTAAAACAGGATATCCAGCCACAGGTTTAATCAGTGTTACTGTAATTGCCCCCGATGCTGAACTTTGCGATGCTTTAGCAACTGGATTATCGGTTTTAGGTCCAGCGAAAGGTCTTGGATTAATTAATCAAATGCGTGGAGTTGAATGTGTTATGGTTACGGATTCAAATCAGATATTAACGTCAAAAGGATTATCTTTGAATTATTATAAAAATAATAAAAAAAATCAGACTCATCAAATAACCATTGGACAAAAAAAACGTTAGCACAGTATGAAAAATACATCTATTAAACAAAAATACTCACCTAAAATTGCCAGTTCTGTTTTGGCGATTGGGATACTTTTTTTCCTTTTGAGCATTCTTAGCTCATGTGTGAATGTAAAGCCGTATCAGAAAATGTATTTAAATGATTATGAAATGAAATTAGCAGGTAAAAAAACCGATGTTTTCGATAACGGAATTGAATCCTATCGCGAGGGAGCATCGGGTGCTACAGGTGGTAAAACTGGAGGGGGGTGCGGATGCAACTAAACAAATTTTTAATTTTGATTTTTTTGTTGCCACTTTTAAGTATGGCACAAACCTATCGACCTTTAGAAGAAAAAGAGGTTAACTTTTTATCAAATTATTATACCCAAGATGGCAACCATTCGCCCGTAACAGGTGGAATTGGAACCGAAAAGCTCGATTGTTTTGCTCCACTTACAATTATTCACGTTCCAATTGACTCGTTAAATTCTATTTCAATTTCGGGTGGTTTGGATTATTACACTTCAGCTTCTTGTAATAGAATTGACATGTTTGCCGGTTTAACGGGGGCTAGTTCAAAATATTTGTCTTCGGCTTCGAACAATGATACTCGTGGACATGGGGATATTAGTTATACTCGAAAATTTAATAAATCGAAAAGTACCGCTGGTGGGATGTTTGGATATTCGCAAGAATTTGACGTAATTTCGTTTGCTGGTGGACTAAATTACAGCAAAGCAAGTAAAAGTGATAATACGGAACTATCCTTAAAAGCCACTTTTTATTATGATATTTGGAAACTTATTTACCCTGGCGAAATAAGAGGTTTAAAAATGGACAATACTACCGTTCGTTTTGGAAACGAAGAAAATGATTACGACCTCGACTCAAGAGTTACTTCCACTTTTACGGCATCTTTGTCGCAGGTTATTACCCAGCGTCTTCAGATGCTGATTACAGCAGATTTTGTGATTCAAAATGGAATTTTAAATACGCCATTTCACCGAGTGTATTTTAATGATGGAATTCCTCTTACCGATTCAACATGGTATATGAAATTGATGCGACCCGAAAAATTGCCTCGTCATCGAAATAAAGTAGCCGTTGGTATTAGAACAAATTATTTTATAAACGATTACCTCGTTCTACGCCTTTATTATCGGTATTATTGGGATCAATTTGATTTAACCTCCAATACTATCGGAATTGAAATGCCAATAAAAATTTCATCAAAGTTTACTTTATACCCAAGTTACAGATACTATAAACAGCATCAAGCAAAGTATTTTAAACCATTTGGAGAGCACGAAATTGTCAGGGATTCATTAGGAGAACCAGTTTACAATATCCCTTTTACTTCACAAATTCTTGATTTTACAACTCCAGCTGACCAATATTACACATCCGACTATGATTTGTCGAGTTTTGTAAATCAAAAATATGGTTTTGGTTTTAGATTTAGTCCTGTTTTTGGTGTTGCACATTGGAAAGTGCCAAATTATTCATATAATTCAACCGATAAAAAGGTTTTTGAAAAGTCGAAAACTATAATTACCTTTAAATATATTGAATTAAGATATGCTTTGTATAATAGAAGTGACGGACTAAAAGCCCATTCGGTAAGTTTTGATTGTGGATTTGTGTTTTAAAAACTAATACATCAAAGCTTTCTTTTCGTAGTTTTTCCAACCGGCTTTGTAATCTGAGTCGACAAAATATATTTTTAAATCGGCTTTATAATCGGAATCCACAAAATATATTTTCTTTTTGGCATTATAATCCGCATTAGTGAAAAACCATTTGCCGTCATTTTCTCCGGCTTTGTAGTCGGCATCTACTTTGTAAACCAATAAGTCGGCTTTATAATCGGCATCTACTACAAAAACTTTTACATTGGCTTTATAATCGGCATCCACCGAATATACTTTTTGGGCTTTTAATGAAGAAGTTCAGACTTCCAAGACCTATAATTGATAATCAGTCGATAAGGGAATGATGGTCGTAAAATAAAAATCTGTACTTTTGTGGTTATGGGACAATTATTATTACCAATATTTCCAGCCGATACACGAATGATTACCATGACTCT
>JBBQWB010000072.1:0-16284 GCA_038210985.1 Bacteroidales bacterium | reverse complement strand
ATTAAAATCCTCATCCCGATTAATATTTTGTTGAATTTCAACGCCTTTCATCTTTATGCTTAGTGCCTAAAATAGCGTTGAAAACTTACAAAATCTAAATCGGGACTGCGAAAAATCTTAATCGCCTCAAAAAATAGAATTCTTAGAACCCCTCAAAAGTGTTTTCTTGTCAAACACGTATTTTTTTTTTTCGCCTTTGTTGGTTCGCCTCGGCGAATCACCAACAAGGCATGCCTGATTCGTTCTTTTTATACCATTATTTCATAGCAAAGCTTATAGATTTGTCAAGCATCCGTCAGGTGGACAAGTTTGTGGTCTAAAAAGCATCGGAATTGAAATTGATTTTGTTTAAATATTTACAATTAAAAAAATATGCTTATTTTTGCAAATTCAAAAAACAAACACAATGGAATTAAACTTAAGAGAAAAGCTGATTTTATTATTTCATCATGAATTAAAAGATAAGTTTTGTATAAACGATTATCGCTTTGATACTGCACTTATTGGTGCAATGTTATACGAACTTATTCTTTTAAAAAAGATAGAAATTATCGATGATATGATAAAATGTGTCGGAAAAAAAGATGGGTTGAGTAAAGATTTAAAAGACATGCTTTCTCGGATAAAATCAAAAGAAAAACAAAAAAAAGTTTCCTTTTGGGTGGTTAAATTCCTTACAAAATCAGAAAAATATCGTAAAATCATAGTAAACTCGATGTGCGAAAAAGGATTGCTAGAGATTACTGAAAAAAGACATTTAATTTTTTTAAAAAACAAACCACACGATTGATTAACCATGAGGAGCGCAATCAGATATTTCATAAATTAAGAGCATGTTTATTAGAAGATGTTCCTGCCAATTTTGAAGAATTAGCGTTAATAAGTATTGTGGATGCTGCCAATGTGTATCGTTTAATAAGTAATGTAAAAGGCGAATGTCATCGTATGAAAGAAAAATACGAATCTTTACTAACGGATAATGTGGCTGGAAATAGTGCTACGGATTTAATTTTGAAAATCAAAAACGCTTTGTTTCATACCTATAATTCGTACGACCCAGAAACTATTTGTGCTGGAAAATAAAGATTGAAAATTTGCGGTTTGATTTTTGTACAAAATCGACCCTCAAATTATACATCCTATGAAACATCGAATTATCCTTGTTAGCTTTATCCTATTTATGGGTTTAGCTAATTCTCTTTTTGGACAAAAGGAGATTGTAACTTCATCTAAAATTGATAAAGTTATTGTTTATTTAACCAACGCTCAAATAGAGCGTTCAGCTAGTGTAAACCTCCCTGCTGGTACTTCGGAAATTGTAGTTTCAGGACTTTCGCAGTATCTCGATCCAAACTCCCTGCGGGTTAGTGGAAAAGGAAGTTTTGTTATTTTGAGCCAGCAAGTTCAAATTAAATATCCCGAACCAAAAAACACAGCCGAAGACGCAATTCCTGCTCCAATTTTGAAAAAAATTAATGCATTGTCGGATTCTATTGAATCGATTGCATACGATATTATGGAAAACCAATCTCGTAAAGAAGTTTTTCAAGCCGAAAAATCATTGCTTCAATCAAATCGAGTAATTTCTGGATCCGATACCTTGCCCGAGTTAAAAGAAGGATTAAATTTTTATCGTACAAAAATGATAGAAATTAATGCTGAATTACTCAAAATTACAAAAAGAGAAAAGCTATTGTATAAACAAAAAAATGAAATGGAAGCTAGATTGGTAGCTCTTCGAAATTATTCAGCAAGTTACGAAACCGAAGTAGTGCCTGAGCTAGCCAAATCCGAAATTCGCTTTCAAGTGATGACAGATAAAGCCGTTCCAAATGCTATTATCGAATTTACTTATTTAACATCAGGTGTTACATGGGAGCCATTTTATGAGTTAAAAGTAGAGGAGGTTTCAAAACCAGTGCAATTAATTTTAAAAGCTAATGTAGCTCAACAAACTGGCGAAAATTGGGAAAAAGCAAAACTGGTATTTTCAACCGGAAAACCTTCAGTTTATAAAGTGTTACCAAATTTATTAGCTTGGTATTTAACCTATTATATGCCTCCTACAGCTTATTCGCAAAATATGTATTCCAATGTTCGAACGGCACAAACAACCGAAAAAAAAGAATCTGCACCTCGCACAATAGACGCTTCCTCAGTTAGTGACAATGAAGTAATGAAGGATGCTCAATATTCATATGAATGGACTCAAACCACCCAAAACTTGCTTTTTGCAGAATATGAAGTTTCGCTGCCATACACCATTCCATCTGATGGGAAAAAACAAACCATTGCATTAATGAGTGCAAATTTAACTGCAAATTATAAATTTTTAGCCATCCCAAAAATGGATAAAGATGTTTTTTCAACCGCTTATCTGCAAGGTTGGGAAAAATTGAGTTTAGTTCAAGGTCGTGCTAATATTATTTATCAAAATAGCATTATTAGCCAAACATATATTAATCCTTCAACCGCAATTGATACATTAGTAGTTTCGTTGGGAGTGGATAAGCGAGTAGTAGTTGACCGCAAAAAAATATCCGATAAATCCAAGGATAAAATTGTTGGAAACACTCGTGAACGTTCCATTTATATCGAAATTACCGTTAAAAATCAAAATCAAACCGAAGTTAGCTTAGTTTTAAAAGACCAAATTCCAATTACTGAGGTACCTGAAATTAAAGTTATTCCCGATGAAATGAAGGAAGCAATTTACGATGAAAACACGGGGGAACTTCTTTGGAATCTAACTCTTAAACCAAACGAGACTAAGAAAGTTTCGTTTAGATATACCATAAGATTTGATAAAACAAAAAGTCTATTGAGCGAATAGAAAATCAATTTTAATTAAAGCCACAACTTTATGAATGGATTTATAAAGTTGTGGCTTTTATTTTGTTTAACCTTAAATATTGAAAGAATTTAACTGACATGCTTATTAACTTATTAAAAAACAAAATAAATGCATGTTATCTATTGACATTATGTTAATGTTATCGTATATTTGTGAAATATATTTATATTCATTAAAACCCAAATTTACGAAAACAGAATTACAAAAAAGTGAGTGTCACACACACACACACACACACACACGGCAGAGCCAGTTTTAGGCTTTTTGCTATGTTTTTAATTTTAAGTTTGCCAATGTTTTTAAAATCGCAAACATTAAATTTTTCATTTAGTGCTTGGGTTATGACACAACGATTTGATAATATGAATGATAATGTAGAAAGCCAAAAAGCTAGCGTAAAAATTAAGCATCATTCAAATATTGTTATATCTCCAAATCCAGCAAAGAATCAAATTCAAATTGATGGAATAGAACAAATAGATGAAATGGTTATTTATGATGCGTTTGGTCGTGTGATATTAAATGAAATCAATGAAGCAAAATCATCAAAAATAATTAATATTTCATCCTTCAAAAAAGGTATTTATTTTATTAAGTTTAAAAATAATACCAATGGTGATGTAAAAGTTGGAAAATTTATTGTACAATAATTTAATTCGGTTCAAACTGCTCTATTTAATAGAGTAGTATGAATTTTATATGCTAAAGATTGGTGAAGATTGGTTCAAGATTGAAAAGATTGAAAAGATTGAAAAGATTGATGAAGATTGAAAAGATTGAAAAGATTGAAAAGATTGATGAAGATTGAAAAGATTGAAAAGATTGATGAAGATTGAAAAGATTGGTGAAGATTGAAAAGATTGAAAAGATTGGTGAAGATTGGTGAAGATTGAAAAGATTGATGAAGATTGGTGAAGATTGAAAAGATTGAAAAGATTGATGAAGATTGGTGAAGATTGAAAAGATTGATGAAGATTGGTGAAGATTGGTTAAGATTGAAAAGATTGAAAAGATTGATGAAGATTGAAAAGATTGAAAAGATTGATGAAGATTGGTGAAGATTGAAAAGATTGGTAACAATTGGCTTCTCGACAGTTCGGCTTCGCTTACTTCGACTAAGCTCAGTACATTGCACTGCACAGCTACGCTTGAAGACCGAATCTGGACGTCGAGCAAAGCAGTTGAACATCGAGCATAGTCGAGATAACAACGACGACCTTATTTATTCCTAAAAACATTAGAAACCTTAACATTTTTTTGGAGTAAGGATGAATGATTTTTCATACATTTGCATTTTAAAAATCAACAACATGGCATTTGATTTTGTTAAAGACAAGTTTTTAGGCGAAGGACTAACCTACGATGATGTTTTATTAGTTCCTGCTTACAGCGAAGTATTACCTCGAGATGTGGATACTCGAACAAATTTTACCCGAAATATTTCCTTGCGAATTCCAATAGTTTCGGCTGCTATGGATACCGTTACAGACTCCATAATGGCTATTGCTATGGCTCAAGAAGGCGGAATTGGTGTATTGCATAAAAACATGAGCATCGAAGATCAGGCAAAAGAAGTTAAAAAAGTGAAGCGTGCCGAAAATGGTATGATTATTAATCCAATAACCATTTTTAAAGAAGGTAATGTGGATGATGCTTTGCGCTTAATGGCCGAATATAAAATTGGTGGTATTCCGGTGGTGGATCACGACGGGAAATTAGTTGGGATAGTAACAAATCGAGATTTGCGTTTTGAACGTAATTTGCAGCGTAAAATCTCGGACATAATGACTGTTAAAGTGGTTACTACTCGCGAATTTACCGATTTTGAAAAAGCGGCGGATATCCTTCAGGAGTTTAAAATTGAAAAATTACCCGTAGTTGACAAAAACGGTTTCTTAGTTGGATTAATTACATACAAGGATATTATTAAAATTAAAGCTCGCCCTAATGCTTGTAAAGACAGTATGGGGCGTTTACGCGTTGCAGCTGCAGTTGGCGTTTCGGTGGATATGATGGATCGTTGCGACGAATTGGTAAAAGTAGGCGTGGATGCTTTGGTAATTGATACCGCTCATGGGCACTCAAAAGGTGTGATTGAAGCTACTAAAAAGGTGAAAGCAAAATATCCTCAAATTGATATTGTAGTTGGTAATATTGCTACTGCCGAAGCGGCTATTGATTTAATGAAAGCAGGAGCTGATGGCGTTAAAGTAGGAATTGGTCCAGGTTCCATTTGCACTACACGTATAATTGCAGGAATTGGTGTTCCTCAGCTTGCTGCGGTTTATGCGGTATCAAAAGCCTTAGAAGGAAGTGGAATCCCATTAATTGCCGATGGCGGAATTCGCTATACTGGCGATATCGTAAAAGCTCTAGCTGCTGGTGCAAGTACCATCATGGCTGGCTCATTGTTTGCTGGGGTGGAAGAATCTCCTGGTGAAACCATCATTTTTGAAGGTCGAAAATATAAAACTTACCGCGGTATGGGATCGTTAGAAGCGATGCAAAAAGGCTCGAAAGATAGATATTTTCAAGATGCCGAAGACGACGTTAAAAAACTGGTTCCCGAAGGAATTGTTGGTCGAGTTGCTTATAAAGGTACTCTGACCGAAGTAATTCATCAAATGGTTGGCGGACTTCGAGCAGGAATGGGTTATACCGGTTCAAAAGATATTGCAGCCTTGCAAAAAGCAAAATTTGTGAAAATATCTCATGCAGGAATTCTCGAAAGTCATCCACACGATATTATTATTACCCGCGAAGCTCCAAATTATTCAAGATAAAAACAAGTATAAATAAATATAAATCAAATTAATATGAAAACAAAATTGTTTGTTATAATGCTTCTTGCTTCCAGTTTGATTTTTGGAAACATGGCATTTGCCCAAAAAACGAATCAAACAAAAAAAACTACTGCTACTAAAACTGCTGAAACTGCTAAAACTACTACTAAAACTCAGGATGCTAGCACACAAACTACTCCTCAAACTCCTGTTCAGCAAAATGAGCCAGTGTTAATTACCATTGGTAATGAGAAAGTTACAAAAGCCGAATTCATAGCAGTTTATATGAAAAATAATACTTCTAAGGATTCTAAAATTAAAAAAGAAGATTTACAAGAGTATCTTGAATTGTTTATCAATTTTCGACTAAAAGTTAGAGAAGCTGAAAATTTAAAACTCGATACCGCATCTTCATTTATCACAGAATTAGCTGGATACAGAAAACAACTTACACAACCTTTTTTAATTGATAAAGAAGTAAATGATTTTCTTCTCGAAGAAGCATACGAGCGATCAAAATGGGATGTTCGTGCGTCTCATATTTTAATTCGCATCGACCAAGATGCTAGCCCTAAAGACACCCTAATTGCATGGAATAAAATCACAAACATCCGCAAACGTATTACTGCTGGCGAGGATTTTGGTAAAGTTGCTGCCGAAACTTCGGAAGATCCATCCGCACGCAATCAAGTAGTTGCTGGTCGTCCACCAATGAAAGGGAACAAAGGCGATTTAGGTTATTTCTCAGTTTTTGATATGGTTTATCCTTTCGAAACGGGAGCTTATACCACTCCAATTGGTCAAATTTCGTTGCCTGTTCGTACTTCTTTTGGGTATCATTTAATTAAAGTTACAGATAAAAAATCTTCTCTTGGTAAAATTCAAGTTGCTCATTTGTTGTTAAATAAACACGCCGAAGGTAATTCTGCCGATTCGTTGAAAAATATAGCCAAAGTTAAAGAAATTCAAGAAAAACTAAAACAAGGTGTATCGTTCGAGGATTTAGTTAAAGAATATTCCGATGATAAAGGTTCGGCTGCAAAAGGTGGAATGCTCCCTTGGTTTGGCCCAAACCGTATGGTTCCCGAATTTGTGGAAGTAATTTACGGATTAAAGAAAAATGATGTTTCTGCTCCAACTCTTACAATGTACGGATGGCATTTTATTAAACTTATCGACTATAAAGGAGTGCCAACATACGATGATAGCAAAAATGAACTTAAAATGAAAATTTCGAGAGATATTCGCTCCAATAAAAGTAAGGATGTTTTTATCGCTCGTTTAAAAAAGGAATATAAATTTACCGAAGATGTAAAAGCTTTTGAAGAATTTTATGCACTTGCAGATACTTCTTTAACAAATGGCAATTGGAAAGCTCTTAAAGCTGCTAATTTGAAAAAACCAATGGTTAAATTTGCTGATAAATCATTTACTCAAACCGACTTTGCTGAATATCTAGAAAAACATCAAGGCGATTCTAAATCAGATGACGCTAAGTCTATTATACGCAGCAGATATATTAAATGGATAGAAGACGTAGTTATCGAGTATGAAGATAGCCAGTTATCTACAAAACATAAAGAATTTAGAGATTTAATGAAAGAATATCGCGACGGAATTTTATTGTTTGAATTAACCGATCAAATGGTTTGGTCGAAAGCAGTAAAAGATAGTGTTGGTTTAAAAGATTATTACGAAGATATTAAGTTGAATTATCAAAATCCTCGTAGAGTGGAAGCTTCTATTTTTAAATTCAAAGACGAAAAAATTGCTCGCAAGAATTTTAAAACCATCAATAAATTAATTGCAAATGGAACTAATCCTGCGGATATTGTGATTCAATTAAACAAAAAAGTTCAAATTGTAGAGCTCGAAAGTGGCACGTATGTTAAAGGAGATAATTCGGTTGTGGACGGATTTGAATGGAAAAAGGGTGTTTCGGATGTAGTTTATGCAAATGGTGATTATCAAATTGTTTACATGGACAAAGTGCTCGAAATGTCGCCAAAACCATTTAATGAAATTAAAGGAATTGTTATTTCAGAATATCAAAATTATTTGGAAAAAGAATGGATAAAATCCCTTCGTGCTAAATATCCTTACAAAGTTGATATGGATGTATTTAACAGTATAATTCAATAAAGAGGAAAACGAAATTTGAAAGTTAAATTTGTACTTTTCTGTTTAATATCCATAATTATTGTTGCCTGCTCTGGCTCTAAAGGAGATATTCCTTTGGCTAAAGTTGGCAACAATACTCTTTATTATTCCGATTTAAAAGTTGAAATGCCCGAAGGGATTTCTGCCGAAGATAGTATTGGAATTATAAAAAACCTAGTTCAAACTTGGGTTATGGACGAACTTCTTGCAAAGGAATCGGATGATTATTTAGATAAAAGCGAAAAGGATTTTACAAAGAAAATTGAAAACTTCAAAAAATCATTATTGATTTTTGAATTTGAAAAAAAATGGGTGCTTACTCATATCGACTCAAATATTTCAGACGATGAAATTAAAAAATATTACGATGCGAATCCTTCCGAATTTGAATTGAAAACAAGCATCGTTAAACTAAAATTTATTAAGGTTTCTCAAACACAAAAAGAAAATATTAAGGCACAAGCAAAACGTTTGTTGTTTAACTCAAATATGAATGATAAAAATCTTGTTCAAAAATTTTGTGAAGAATATGCTGAAAATTTCTTTCTCGACGACACGGTATGGTTGGTTTATGATGATATCGTTAAAGAAATTCCAATGTCGGATGTGTTATCAAAAGATATGGTTGTTACAAACAAAAAAATTGAACTGTCGGATAATCAATTCGAGTACTTTGTGTTTGTGAAAGAGGTTAAAATTAAAGATGAAATGTCGCCTGCTTCATTTGAGTCGGATAACATCAAGCAAGTTATTATTCAAAACCGAAAAAATAAAGTATTGGATTCGTTATACCAAAACATATACTCAAAAGCTACTAGTTCAGGCACATATACTATTTATTAATTGAAAATTATGAAAAAAATTCGCTATTTATTTTTACTGATATTTATTTTAGGAGCTTCCGCTTCAATCTTTTCGCAAAGCGATTCATCAAAAATAATTGATGAGGTTGTTGCAGTTGTTGGAAAAAATTACATATTGTTGTCGGATATCGAAAGTCAATATTTGCAATTAAAAATGCAATATGGCTTAGCCGAAGGTGGAATGGAACTAAGATGTAATATTTTGGAAAATATGATGTTCCAAAAGCTACTTGTAAATCAAGCGATGATTGATAGTGTGGTAGTTAGCGATGCACAAGTAAACGACCGAATTGAACGAAATTTAAGATATTTTATGTCTCAGTTTGGGTCTAAAACTAAACTCGAAGAATATTACAAAAAGAGTTATGCCGAGATTAAGGAAGAACTTAAAGATCCAATTAAAGAGCAACTTTTATCGGAAATAATGCAGGAAAAAATCACTCAAAATATTGCAATTACTCCAGGCGAAGTAAAAGCATTTTTTCTGCAAATCAATCCCGATAGCATTCCTTTAATTCCTGCCGAATACGAGCTACTTCAAATTGTACAAACTCCAAAAATCACCGATGAGGAGTTTAAACTGGCAAATGAAAAATTAAACGTTTTTCGTGAAAGAATTTTAAAAGGCGAAAGTTTTACGACCATTGCCGTTTTATATTCCGAAGATCCAGGAAGTATGTCAAAAGGTGGTGAGCTAGGCTTTTTTTCCAGAGGAGATATGTATCCCGAATTTGAAGCAGTTGCATTTAGTTTAAAACCCGGCGAAATTTCACCCATTATTAAAACAAAAGCTGGGTATCACATTTTGCAATTAATTGAACGACGTGGAGAAACAATTAATGTCAGACACATTCTTATTCAGGCTAAACCATCTGCCGAAAGCATGATGAAATCAAAGTTGTTTTTAGATAGTGTTTATACCCTTATTGCCGAAAATAGAGTGAGCATCGATTCGGCTGCATTTTTATTCTCCGACGACCCTTCCAAAATATCCGGTGGAGTTATCATTAACCCTTATAATGGAACATCGTTTTTTGAAACCGAACATTTAGATAAATCATTAATTTATGCGGTTGAAAAATTAAAAGTTGGAGAATTTACAAAGCCCCTTCCAATGCAAAACGAAGAAGGCGATAATGCATATCGAATTGTATATTTAAAAACATTAAAACAGCCTCATAAAGCAAATTTAAAAGAGGATTACGACCGAATTCAAAAATCTGCATTAGAAAGTAAAAAAGCAGATGCTATTCAGCAGTGGATAAGTGATAAACTAAATAATACTTTTGTTAAAATCAAACCACCATACTCAAATTGTGATTTTGACAATAAATGGACTAAGAAATAATACAATATTATGATTCAATTTGCAAATGATACAGAAGCTGTTAAGGCTTTTCGTGATAAATATGAAATTTTAAAATCGGAAGTTTCAAAGGTAATTGTTGGACAAGATGATGTACTTAAAGATGTTATCGTTTCAATTTTTTGTCGTAGTCATGCCTTGTTGGTTGGTGTGCCAGGTTTGGCAAAAACATTAATGATAACTACCATTGCTAAATGTTTGGGTTTGTCGTTTAATCGTATTCAATTTACGCCCGACTTAATGCCATCGGATATTATGGGAACCGAAATTTTAGACGAAAATCGTTCGTTTAAATTTATAAAAGGTCCTGTGTTTGCCCATATTGTTCTTGCCGATGAAATTAACCGTACTCCACCTAAAACTCAATCGGCACTGCTCGAAGCAATGCAGGAAAGATCGGTTTCAATTGCTGGAAAAACGCATATTTTGCCCAATCCATTTTTTGTGTTAGCTACTCAAAATCCAATTGAACAAGAAGGTACATATCCTTTGCCCGAAGCTCAACTCGACCGTTTTATGTTTAATATTATCCTTGATTATCCTTCGGTGGAAGAAGAAATTTTAATCGTAAAAAATACGGTTACTAAAAATTTACCCGAACCCGAGGTGGTTTTAACGATGGAAGAAGTTTTGTATTTTCAAGAATTTATGAAACGTGTTCCAATAGTGGATAATGTGTATAAATATGCGGTTAATTTAGCCACTATAACCCGTCCAGGTACCGAGCTAGCCCATCCATGGGCAAACGAATATTTGGCTTGGGGTGCTGGTCCTAGGGCTTCGCAAAACTTTATTATGGCTGCTCGATGCCATGCTGTAATTGCTGGCAAACATGCTCCTGATATTGAAGATATTAACGCTGTTGCCCCATCTATTCTACGCCATCGCTTGGTTAAAAATTATAAAGCCGAAGCCGAAGGTATTTCTATTGAAGATATTATTCAAAAATTTATTCGCTCCTAATATTTATTTTTTTAATCGCTTAACGTATGTTTGCTTTATTTAAACGAGAAATTTTAAGTTTTTTAAGTTCCCTGATTGGATATGTAGTTATTGGTGTGTTTTTAGTAATTACGAGTTTATTCCTTTGGGTTTTTCCACTCGATTTTAATGTACTCGAACTTGGGTATGCAAACATCGATGGGCTATTTATGTTGGCTCCATTTGTGTTTTTGTTTCTTATTCCAGCTCTTACCATGAGGTCGTTTTCCGAAGAACGCCGAACTGGCACCATCGAGCTTCTACTTACAAAACCACTAACCGATATGCAAATTATTTTAGCAAAATTTTTCTCGTATTGGGTTTTGCTTTTTATCGCTTTATTGCCTACTCTTTTTTATTTCTACTCGGTATATCATTTAGGATATCCTAAAGGAAATATCGATCAAGGTGGAATGTGGGGCTCATATATTGGTTTATTCCTTCTGGGAGGCACTTTTGTATCCATTGGCATCTTCGTGTCGTCTATAACCGATAGCCAAATTGTGTCGTTTATTATTGCCGTTTTTGTTTGCTTGTTTTTATACCTCGGTTTCGAATTTATTTATTCGCTTGAAGTATTTGGCAAATATTCTCTGTTTGTAAAAAGTATTGGAATCAGCCATCATTATGCTTCCATAAGTCGTGGAGTTGTGGACTCACGCGATGTGATATATTTTTTCAGTTTAATTTCTATCTCACTCTTGTCGGCAAAATTGTCGCTTCAAACTCGAAAATGGTAAATTGTTAAGCAAGGCAGTTTAAGATAATTAATTTTAAAATTTAGTATGAACTTAGATATAAAAAATAAAATTGTAAAAAAAAGGAGTTTGAAACAAAGCAACTTAACCCTTTTTGCTTTTTCGATTGTTGCAATTTTTGTCATAAATATTATTTGCTCATTTTGGTTTTTCCGAATTGATTTAACTGCCGAAAAACGATATTCGCTGTCTAAGTCAACAAAAAATATTTTAAAGGATTTAGAAGATGTAGTTTATTTTAAGGTATATCTGGAAGGCGACTTCCCTGCAGGATTTAAAAAATTAAGCAAAGAAACACGCGAATTGTTAGACGAATATCGTGCCTATTCGGATAATATTCAATATGAATTTATCGACCCTTCCGAAGGACGTGATGAAAAAGAAACAAAAGCATTTTATAACGAACTTTACAAAAAAGGAATTCAGCCCACTCGTTTGCAAGACCGCAAAGCAGATGGTGTAAAAACTCAAGTTATTTTTCCAGGTGCATTGGTTACTTATAAACAAAAGGAATTACCTCTCCAATTGCTTTCCACTAACATCAATACTCCTCCCGAAGAAGTGCTAAATATTTCCATTCAAAACCTTGAATATAATATCACTTCTACCATTACAAAGTTAACTAAAAAAAATAAATCAAAAATTGCTTTTTTGGAAGGTCATGGCGAACTTGAACCTATTGAAGTAGCAGATATTGCCAGAGATTTAGGAGAGTTTTATCAAGTGGAACGTGTAAAAATAGATGAACAAGTCAACTCTTTGCGAAATTTTGAATACGATTCAATCAACGGCAATGTAAATATTTGGAATAAATACCAATTGCTTATTATTGCAAAACCAACAAAACCATTTTCGGATAAAGATAAATTTGTTATCGATCAATTTGTGATGCGGGGTGGAAGTGTCCTTTGGTTAATCGACCCAGTTTTTGCTTCGATGGACAGCCTTCAAGGTCAGACCGAAACATTTGGTGTAATTAACGATGTTAATTTAGATGATATGTTTTTTAGATATGGAATTCGATTTAATTCAAATCTGTTACAGGATATGAATGCACTCCCAATTCCTATTATTACTGGACAAATGGGCAATAAGCCACAACAGGAATTTATTCCATGGTATTATTTTCCTATCATAACTCCATTGTCCGAAAATCCAATAGTTAAAAATTTGAATTCCATAAAAACCGAATTTATCAGTAGTATTGATACGGTTGGAACTCTGCCTTTAAAAAAAGAAGTTTTGCTTACTTCTTCAAAATACACTAAAATAGTTCAGGCACCTATCATCATTAATTTGACTATTTTAAAACTTAAACCCGACCAACGCGAATTTACAAGTCGTTTTTTGCCAGTTTCTATTTTGGTCGAGGGGGAGTTCAAATCGCTATTTGAAGGTCGTATTGCACCCGAGGTTGATTCTTCTAGTTTAATCCAATTTGTAAAACAGGGCAAAAAAGCAAAAATGATATTTGTTTCGGATGGCGATATGATTAAAAATCAGATAGATAAAACTGGTCCATTGCCACTAGGTTACGATAGATACACCCAGCTGAATTTTGGAAATAAGGAGTTTTTATTAAATGCTGTAAATTATTTAATGGGCGATGATGATTTAATGCAAATTCGTGCTAGGGATATTAAACTACGCTTATTAGATAAAACTAAACTGCTGAAAAACGAATTGTATTGGAAAGTTTTTAATGTATCCATGCCTTTAATTGTAATTCTTTTATTAGGGATAGCAATGGTTTATTGTCGAAAATTCAAATATACACGTAAGTAGCTCATAAATAATAATTTAAAAATGACAAAAAAAAATAAAATTATAATTATACTTGCTATTGTTATTGCTTTAGCAGGTATTTTAGCTCTAATTTTAAGCAAAACAACAGGCACTTTTAACCGCGAATTAAAAGATTTTGCAATTAATGATACTGCCAGTGTTAAAAAAATTTTTATGGCAGACAAAAACAACCATCAAGTAATCCTAAAAAAAGACCCAAATGGTATTTGGATGTTGAATGATAAGTATGTTGCAAATCAAAGCAATGTGAATCTTTTGCTTTATACCATGCAATACATTTCGGTTTGGTCACCAGTTCAAAAGGCTGCTCATAATAATATTATTAAACGCATGTCGGTTGTATCTACAAAAGTCGAAATTTATCAAGATACCTACTGGTTAGATTTTTGGGGAATAAAACTATTTAAAGCAGAACGACTTACAAAAACATATTACGTTGGCGAACCTACTATGACCAATGAAGGAAATTTTATGCTTATGGAGGGTTCTTCCACCGCTTTTATTATAAATTTACCCGGTTTTAGAGGGTATGTTTCGCCACGTTATTCACCTTATGAAGCCGATTGGCGTGATCATACTGTGTTTCAAACTCGTTTGCCTCAAATTAAAGAAATACGAAGCGAAAATTTTGAAAATCCAAATGAATCATTCCTTGTTGAAAAAATTGGTAACCGCACTTTTCAATTGCAACATCTAATTGATAATCAAATTATACCCGATTACGATACGGTAAAAGTTATCGATTTTGTTTCGGCTTTTCGTAAAGTTAATTTCGAAGCTGTGGCAAAAGATTTATCGAAGCCTTTTATGGATTCTTTAATTCAGTTTAATCATTTTTATACGCTTACTCTTACCGACATTAACGGGCAAAAAACCATTGCCAAAATGTATCGTTTGCCCGAGTTGCTAATTACCGATTATCAATCGAAAAATGAAATAGTGGAACAAGCATATAACCTCGACCGCTTTTATTTAAAACTTGATGACGAAAAAGAAATTTTTATTGCTCAGTACTTTGTTTTCGATAGATTGTTGCAACCTTTGAGTTATTATTTGAAAACTAAATTAAAAAAATAATTTTGGAGTTCCTTTTTTTGATATATTTGTATTTTAAAACCATCAAACATTATGAAATTTATAGTATCCAGTTCGCATTTACACAAAGGCTTACAGTCGATAGTTGGAGTTGTGCCCTCAAACAGCACCATGCCAATAATTCAAAACTTTTTATTTACAATTAGTGGCGAAGAATTAGTTGCAGTTGCTACCGACCTAGAAACAACTATTTCGGCTAATATTCCACTTAGCAAAGTGGAAGGAGAAGGTAGTTTTGCTATTTCTAATAAACTGGTAATGGAGATTTTGAAAAATTTACCCGATATTCCTTTGATTTTTTCGGTGGATGAAGATAATTGGGGCATTAAAATTTCGGCTAACGAAGGCGAATATAATTTAGTCGGTTTTGATGGCGATGAATTTCCTAAATATCCAGTTTTGGAAGGTGCATCATCTTTAACCATTAAAGCCGGAATTCTTAAAAAAGCAATTACCAAAACCATTTTTGCAATAGGAAACGACGAAATGCGTCCTGCAATGAGTGGAGTTTATTTGGAATTAACCGATGAATCACTCACTTTTGTTGCTACCGATGCTCATAAATTGGTTCGCTTCCGTCGCCACGATTTAAAATCTGAAGTTAACTCATCTTTGATTTTACCAAAAAAACCATTAAATCAAATAAAAAACAATCTTCCCGATGACGATGTGGATGTAGTTTTAAATTATACTGCTACAAACATTCATTTTAATTTAGGAAACATAAATCTTGTTGCACGTTTAATTGAAGGTAGATACCCAAATTATTCCGCTGTTATTCCTGCTAACAACCCAAATGTTTTAACCATCGATAGATTATCTCTATTAATGGCTATCAAACGTGTTTCGGTTTTTGCTAACCAATCTACCATGCAAATTCGATTCAAGTTGTCAAACGAAGAAATGAATATTAGTGCCGAAGATTTAGAATATTCAAATTTTGCACAAGAAAAAATGGCTTGCACATATACTGGCGATGAAATGGAAATAGGCTTTAACGCTCGTTTTATACTCGAAATGTTATCAAATATCGAAAGCCAAGAAGTTCGTATTGATATGTCGCAACCAAACCGACCAGGTATTATTTATCCAATTGAAGATGCTTCAAGTGTAGAAGATATTTTAATGTTGGTTATGCCAGTAATGCTTAAAAACGCAGAATAATATTTTACAAAATATATAACATAAAAAAAACCTCGTAAGAGGTTTTTTTTATTTTCTTAATTGAGTAATAGTTATACCATTACTTATTTCAAATTAGTCCAAAGGACAATTTGAAATTTAGTATGGTTTAATGCTCGATGCTAATATGAATTAATGATCAACATTTTTAATTATTGGACTAAATCATATTAGCATACGGTATTATTTTACGCAAACCATTTTTTTGGATTCAATAATTTTACCGTCAGCAATTAAGCTGTACGAGTAAGTTCCACTGCTTAGGTTTGAAGCATACACTTTTATTGTGCCTTTACCAGATGTTGTAATATCTACGGTTTTGATGATTTTGCCAAAATTGTCTGAAAATATTATTTGTGCATAATTTATATTTTCGGGAATGTAGTAGTTTATGGTAGTGCTTTCGGCAAAAGGATTTGGTGCATTTTGTTCCAAA
>JBBQWB010000071.1:0-16325 GCA_038210985.1 Bacteroidales bacterium | reverse complement strand
TGCTTTTTGATACACCTAAAGAATGGTTTGTCAAACTTTATGAGGATATTTCAAATGCAAAAACATCGATTTATATCGAAACGTATCGATTTAATAATGATGAAATGGGACGCCGCTTTTTATCGTTGTTGAGCAAAAAATGCAAAGAAAAACTAACGGTTAAGCTTTTAGTAGATGCATGGGGAACAAACGTTGATGAAACTTTTTTTAATCCAATCACCAAACATGGTGGAGAGGTTGTTTTTTTTGAAAAAATAAAATTTTCTTGGGATTTTTTTTCTGCAAACCATCAACGTAGCCATCGGAAAATAGTTGTAATTGATGATTTTATTTCGCACGTGGGTTCTGCTAACATTACCGCATATTCAGCAGATTGGCGCGAGTCAATTGTTCGCATGGAGGGTAATCTATCGCTTACATTTAAAAAAATAATTTTAGGATATATTAAAAATGCCGAAAATCAATTTTATAAAAAACAACAATATAAACGGAATATTAAGTTTAATGATTTTCTGATAATACAAGATATTCCTTCCATTTATAGACAAAAAGTTAAAGTTCATTACGAGCGAATTATTCGCAGAGCTAAAACTGAAATTTCAATTGTAACACCTTATTTTTTACCCGGTTATAAACTTCGACGACGATTGATTATTGCTGCAAAAAAGGGTGTAAAAATAAATGTGTTCATCCCTTTTAATTCGGATGTTTCTTTAGCCGATTCCCTTCGAGACAAGTATCTTGGAATATTGCATCGGGCAGGAATAAAAATATGGCTTTATCAACCGCATAATCTGCACGCAAAAATAATAATGATTGATAAAGAAAAGTTTGTTTTTGGTTCTTCAAACTTCGATTATCGCTCATTTAGATATATGCACGAAATTATGATTCAAGGTAAAGACCCTGTTTTGTGCAACTTATTTAATTCGTTTATCGATAACACGCTAAAAGATTGTATTCCTTTTAATTTTGAAATATGGAAAAATCGTTCTAATTTTTCAAAAATTATTGGTTGGTTGCTTGTTCCTTTTCGGCATTTGCTTTAGAAACAGGTTTTACAGAATATTTAGCATAGTAAACGCAGTTCGTGCTAAAAATCCGAACTATCGCAATTTTTTCGCAGCTATTGCCCCTGTTGGTTCACCTTAACGAATCACTAAAGGAAAAGATAATTATTGAGAGTGGTTTCCGTCTCCTTCGACTTCGCCGTGGCGAATCAGGATGACGGTTACTGTTTATTCCTTTTTTCGAGAAGCTCAGGATGACGGCTAAAAGTAAATTTCTGTTTTTAATCAAGTCCTATTCTTAAAAAAGACTTACTTGGAAAAAACTTCCTTTTTTTTACTTTTGCTCACTAAATAAACTCCCGCAAAAATCAAGCAAGCAGCAAATACTTTAATTACGCTTAAACTCCCCATTCCCAGCCACAATGCAAATATACTTGCAATAAATGGTTGCGAATAAATATATACTCCAACTACCGAAGGCGAAAGTTCTTTCATTGACGAAATAACCAGCAAATAGGCTAAAAAAGTTGTAGCAAGTATAATATATATCATTGAACCCCAAACATGTATCGGGTAATTGTAATAATCCGTAGTATCGGATAAGAAAAAAACAAACGGAAAAACCAAAACAGCACCTGTTGTAAAAAACCATTTCATCAAGGTATGAGTTTGATATTTCATAACCAATGGTTTGGATAAAACAATGTACAGTGCATAAGAAATTGCATTAATCAATATCATTCCATTTCCAAGCATGCTGCTTTCTTTTGAGGAGGAACCATTGCTTTCAAAAACAACCATTAACGCACCCAATCCAGCTAAAAAAAGTCCTGTAATTTTGGAAGCAGTTAGTCTCTCTTTAACCATAAAATAGGCAAGCAACAGAACAATAACGGGGTTTGAAATTTGAATAATGGAAGCATCAATTGGCGATGTTAAATTCAACCCCTCAAAAAACATATATTGATTAATAAACACACCAAATAATCCACATAAAAAAAATCGAAAATAATCTTTTTTATCAATTTTTTCGGCTTTAAAAAACAAGGAATATATCCAGAAAAGCAGCAATGCTCCAAAAATTCGATAAAACACAATATCTTGTGGTTTAAAGTAATTTGGCATTATACCTTTCGAAATAACATAGTTAAATCCAAAGATTAAATTACTGGAAATAAGTGCAATGTGTGCAATTAATTTAGGTCTTTTCATGGAACTTTTTGATGACGACCAGCTTTGTGAAATGCTTTTTGGTAATATGGCTCGTCTAATCTCGAAATAACAACTCCTTTAGATGTTGACGAATGAACAAATTGATTGTTTTTTAAATATATTCCAACATGTGATACTTTATTTTCTTTACCCGTAATAAAAAACAAGATGTCGCCTTCTTTTAATTCTGTTTTTTCAACAAAATACACATTTTTCATAATATCATACGCCGAGCGATACAAGTCGATGTCATATACTTCTTTGTAAATATTCATTACAAAACCCGAACAATCCACTCCTTTTTTATCCGCACCACCATATTTATAAGGTGTTCCCATCCATTCGTTTAACACTTTATAAAGTTTTTTATTGTCGTTCCCCGAAGCATAAACTTTTATGACGGTATGAGGTTTTTTAACCTGTGTTTTGGGTGTTTTTTTTACTGGTTTTTTATGAGATTTACAAGAGTTTATACCAATAACCCCAACCAATAAAATCATTAATAGAATTACAAATCGCTTCATAAACCCAATTTTAATACAAACCTACTAATTTAATTAAAACATTTTATCGTTTCTGTAAGAATTTATGAATAGCAGTATCTTGATAAATAATTTGCAAAAAATAATTATACAACATTCAGATATTAAGTAGTTTAACAATTTGGTTTTTATTGATGGCTTGGTTTTTTATTGAGTTAAATTCCTATTTAATTTTCAACACTTTTGCCCCAATCTAAAGGGTGATGCTAAAAATGAAATAGTTATATTCAAATTTTCAATATTTCTTCGCTAGCTAGCTGAGAACTAAAGGACATAAAATATTGAAAATTTATCGGACAATAGTGGTTGAAATTCTTAAAAGACGTACATTTGACCTTACAAATTAGTTTATGGAAAGCAATTTTAATAAAATTCAGTCATTTTTTAGCACAAAACGGATTATAATTCCCATTGTGCTGGGTTTTATGGTTGCCGTTTATCTTTTATTTAGAGATTTTAAACCCGACTCCTTAAATTCAATTGAATTAAATTGGCAGTTTTTTGGATTTCTGTGTTTAGCCCTCTTTTTTGTGTTTCTTCGCGATTTAGCATACATTATACGTTTGCGATTTTTAACCGAAAAAAAAATCGGTTGGAAGGCTGCTTTTCAGGTTGTAATGCTGTGGGAATTTGCATCCTCACTAACACCATCGGTTGTGGGAGGCTCGGCAATTGCAATGTTTATCATAAATCAAGAGCGAATTTCCTTAGGACGATCCACTGCAATAGTAATGATTACTGCTATTTTTGATGAACTGTTTTATATTATTACAGTACCAATAGTTTTTATTTTAGTAGGATTTAATTCAATTTTTGTAAATAGTTCGTTTACCCTTATGGGTGGACAATTTTCGGCAGGTTCCATGTTTATGATTGGATACTTATTCATTTTTGCCTTAGTATTTATTTTGGTGTATGGAGTTTTTCTAAACCCTTATCAAACACGATATTTAATTGTTTCTGTTTTCAATATTCGATTTATGCGAAGATGGAAATTTAAAGCAATACGAACTGGAAATGAAATTATTATTGCTTCCAATGAATTTAAAGGAAAATCGTTTAAATATTGGCTTAAACTTTTTGGAATAACAACAGCTTCCTGGACATCCCGTTTTTTAGTGGTAAATTGCTTAATTGCTTCTCTGGCTTTTGGTGGAGACCAATTACTTATTTATGCTCGACAATTAGTAATGTGGGTAATTTTACTAATTAGTCCAACGCCTGGAGGCACTGGCATTGCCGAGTTCTTTTTCCCTGTTTTCTTAAAAGAATTTATTCCGGTTGGATTAGCTAGTGTTTTGGCTTTATTATGGCGGTTTTTAACCTATTATCCTTATATTTTAATTGGTGTAATTGTTTTGCCTTTATGGATGAAACGAATTATTAAAAGTAAACCAAAACAAAATTCCTAATTTAAACTTGAATATTTAATATCCTTTTTTAATATTCCAAATCCAATTTGCCAAAACAATTATCCCAATAATTACAATGTAAACTGGATGAACTTTTCGTTTGCTAATTTTGTCAAAACTTGGCTGATTTGTAATCAAATCATACACCATCCAAATTAATGCAGTAATAGCCATTATGTTAACCACAATAGCTAATGGATTCCACATTAAACTTTGAAGAAAATCGCCTTTAAAAAGAGAAATTGTCCCACGTGTCGTTCCGCAACCTGGACAAGGATAGCCCGTAATGTTTTTATAAATGCAAACGGGATGTTCGTTTTTGGGATCTAAAATTGTTGAAATGTAAACCAATAAATAACCACCCGATATGGTTAATATCGTAATAATATAGCGGTTTTTCCAAGAAGAATAAAGTTTAGAAAACAAATTGCATTAGTTTTTTGTAATTATACTCCCTAGTTCTATCCATAACGGTAAACCAATCGATAATAACCCAAATAAAACCTACAAAGCAAAAAACGGTTAAAATTAATTTTGCAACTCCCAAACCAGTATCGCCAAGCATAAACCTATCAATTCCTATACCTCCAGCAAAAAACGAAACGAGCATTAGGGTTGTTGGGTCTTTAAAGTCAAATGTTTGAATAAACATAAATCGATTATCGTCTATTTTCTCCAACCTATTGCGTATTTCCATCATTCTTTCAGGAGGAAATTTTGACGAAGAAAACGCTAAAAACATATCTAATTTTTGACTGTCCATATATTTTAATTTGAAAATAAATACTAATGATTCCCTAAAATAGAAAACCGCTTGATAATTTCATATACCAAGCGGAAGTCTATTTTTTTTAATTCAAAAATCTTAATTAGCGAATTGCATGAATTTTGAAAAATTAAGTTCTCGGGTTCTGTCTTGAACTGTAAACCAATCGATAATTGCCCAAATACCACAACCACCAGCTGTTAGTAATTTTGCTACACCTAACCCAGTATCTCCTAGCATAAAACGGTCAACACCGTATGCACCTAAAAGAATAGAAATAATCAAAAGAGTAGTAGGATCCTTGTAAGGTACTGATTGAACCAACATGAATTTATTGTCATCCATGTTTTCCAATTTTTGACGAAGTTCCATCATTCTTTCTGCAGGAAATTTTTGTGCTTGTGTTGCGATAAACATTTCAATTTTGTTGCTGTCCATTTTTTTCTTGTTTTTGATTTGACGCTGCAAATTACTAAAAAAAGTTAAATGAAAATTAAAACCTTCTTTTATTTATAAAATAAATTTGTTAATCATTTTCCGAATTGATTCACATGCTTACCTTAAGCTCGTCTTTTTTAGCTTTATAAATCTGATGTTCAAGCCCTTCCACCACAATCACAATTTCTCCTTTTATGGTTTGAGATTCATAAAAAGCAAGAACTTCTTCAACGGTTCCTCTAATGTATGATTCGTGAATTTTGGATATTTCGCGTGCCACACATACTTGTCTGGAAACGCCAAAATGAGGAATCATTTGTTCAAGTGTTTTTAATAATCGGTGAGGTGATTCATAAAAAATCACCGTATTTGGCATTTCTGAAAGCATTTTTAAGGCTGTCATTCGACCTTTTTTGTGTGGTAAAAATCCATAAAAAAAGAACCTATCGCAAGGCAAACCCGAAGCAACTAACGCGGGAACAAATGCAGTTGGACCAGGAAGACATTCTACTTCAATATTGTTTTTTAAGCACTCTCGAACAATTAAAAAACCAGGGTCAGAAATTCCAGGTGTTCCTGCATCCGAAATTAAGCAAACCAAATCTTTGGTTAAAATTAAATCGATAAATCGTTGAAGACCTTTGTGTTCATTATTCATATGATATGCAATGGTTTGCTTATCAATTTGGAAGTGTCTTAATAAGTTAGAACTTGTTCGAGTATCTTCACACAACACCAAGTTACATTGTTTTAAAGCATCTATGGCTCGCAACGTAATGTCGCTTAAATTTCCAATTGGCGTGGGTACTATAATAAGTTTAGCCATAATTACCGATAAATTTCAACGAATTTTGTAATTAAATCAAATAGTCTAGGATATTTTGTCAATCTCATATTATTTGAAAGATCGTCGGGGTGGTGATACGGTCCAGTTTGTCCCATGGTATAAAAAAACAATGCAGGAATACCGTTTTTATGAAAGAAATAATGATCGCTATTAGCAGCTTCTCCTCGTTTTACAAACTTCGGAAAATAGGAGTTTTTAGTGTTTATTGAATCGAAAATGGCAAATTCTTTTTCGTTAACGGTACCATTCACCGCAGTAAGTCCATTTTCGCCTGCTCCAACCATGTCTAAATTAAGAACAAATTTTATTTTTTTCAAAGGAAATAAAGGATTGCTTGTGTAGTATTCCGAGCCTAAAAGCCCAGCTTCTTCGCCTGTAAACAACATAAATGCCATGGAATAATAAGGCTGATTTACGGGCTTACTATAATGTCTTGCCAAATCTAAAACACTTGCCGTTCCACTAGCGTTATCATTTGCTCCTGGAAAATACGTATCACTACCCATCATGCCTAAATGATCGTAATGAGCAGTAAATACTAAAAAGGTATCGGGTTGATTTTTACCCTTAATGTATCCAACAACATTTTGAGTTTTGTAACGTGGATAAAATTTATTTTCAATATCTAGTTTTACTTTTTGTGGCTTTAGCTTCGGATTATCGTTATGCACAAAGATTATTGTTGTTGCAACAGGTTTTCTGCCCGAAGCTATCCCCCAAGCATTCAACTTGTTATCGAATATTAAGACCCCTTTAGCTCCAAAAATATTTTGAATAGCTAATTCTTGTTGTGTTTTAAAAGAGGTAGTTTTCCTTTTTTTTTCGTTGGCTTGAGAAAAATCAAAATACACTATTGCGTCTGAATAATTATTTTTGGAAATTCTCTTTCTGAGTTTTTTAATATTTATCAACTCTGAATATGGAATTTTTACCAATTGATATTCTCCTGACAATCCGCTTGAAGAAGCAAGTATTCGCATGTCAAAATATGGACGTAAGGGAATTGTGTCGTTAATAAGCATTTCCATTTTTCCGGGAAATGTATTAATGGAAATATTAAACGTTTGAAAATAGTCGGTTTGAAATTTCAACAAGCCCCATTTTTCAAATTGTGATTTGATATAATTTGCAGCTTTTTCATCTCCTTTATTAACGTATCCCCGACCACTCATATATTTTGAAGAAAGCGTGTCGATGATATTACGGACATATATTGTATCCTGAGAATAAAGCGAAAATAGTTCAAAATTTAATACAAATATCGACAGGATAATTATCCGAATTTTGATTATTCTTTTCATGTTTAATTTTGAACTTTCATTTTTTTAAACAATTTTTCATCCGCTATTACCTTCAGTGCTTGAATGTAAATTTCATCTATTTCGTACCAAATTTGAATACCAGAGGTAAAATCAAATAAGTTTCTGGCAAAATAAAAACGAAGTTGATAGCTTATATATTTATCTGTATCGAAGCTAGTTTGATTTTTATAATATTCCTCTTTTAATTTATTAATGTAATTTGAAAACATCAAACCAACATGAGTATTTAATGATTCTTGATTAACTGAAGAAATGGTTTTATACAAATTGTTTATGGAGTCCTTATTTGTTTCCAAAAATCTTTTCATTTCAATGGTGAAATCAAAATCTAAACTATCCGAAACCCCTTCTTGCGTGGCAAAAGCTTTAAAATCATCCAATGCTTTTTTATCCACCGTGTATTCGTTTTTAAAACTCTCGAAAGTTGGATATTTTGCTTTCATTTCGGCACGTTGATTATCTAAAACATTCATAGTATATTGATTAAATAAACCAGCACGAGCTAATTTTGAGTAATAATATGATGTTTTATTTGTATCCATTGGAACAAAAATATCGGGCATAATACCACCTCCACCATACACAATTCTACCATTTGGAGTAACATATTTTAAGGAGTCGGGAAATTTAACACTATCAGCCGAAATCATTTCCAAATGTTTCATTCTATTCATTAAATCTTTGTAATATTCTTCTACACCTTCTTCGTATGGTTTTTGAATACATCTACCCGTTGGAGTATGGTAACGAGAAGTAGTAAGGCGAATTATTGAACCATCGTATAAGTTGTAAGGCTTTTGAACCAATCCTTTTCCAAACGAACGACGACCCATAATAATTCCTCTGTCCCAATCCTGAATAGCACCCGAAACAATTTCGCTAGCCGATGCCGATCCTTCATCAATTAAAATAATTAAACGTCCTTTTTCAAAACTTCCTTTTTCGGTAGAATTATAGGGTTGTTTGGCAGAATAAGCCCCTTCGGTGTAAACAATTAATTTGTTTTTTTCCAAAAATTCGTCAGATAATTGAATAGCAGTATTCAAATATCCGCCAGAATTACCCCTTAAATCTAAAATCAAATGTTTCATACCTTTAATTTTCAGCTCGGTAATGGCAGTTTGGAATTCATCCATTGTGGTTTGGGCAAATCTGTCGAGCTTAATATAGCCAACCTCCTTGTTTGCCATAAAATAAGCATCAATGCTATTAATCGGAATTTTATCTCGAATTATTTTAAATTCAATTGGGTTAGGTTGTCCTCTACGTAGCATTAGAATTTTAACTTCGGTTCCTTTTGGCCCACGAAGTCTATCAAAAACCCATTTATTGTCAACATTTTTCCCTGTGGCTATGGCGGTATCTACTTTTAAAAATTTATCGCCAGCTAAAACTCCAACTTTTTCGGAAGGACCACCATTAATTACAGCCACTACAACAATGGTGTCTTTTATAAGTTGAAACTGAATGCCAACTCCTTCAAAGTTTCCCAAAAGTGGCTCGTTTGTTCGTTTTACATCTTCTTTTGAAATATAAGCGGTATGTGGATCTAATTCTTTAAGCATTTCTGAAATAGCCTTCTCGACATATTTGTCCAACATTATCGTGTCCACATAGGCAAATTTCATCAATTGCAAAATGGTGGACATTTTTTCATTATTTGCTCGGTAATCTTCGGTTTGTGATTGAGCCTTTAAATTGGTTATACAGAATACAAAAAGAGTTGAAAATAGAAAAATAAGACTGAGTTTTTTCATAATAATAGATTGTTTCTTTTTATTGATAAGCAAAAGTACTATATTCATTTAATACGGACAAAAGAAATAGATAAACGCCAAATTTATAACTATTATTTTAAATCACACTTCTAATGATAGGCATTAACAGCTTAAGTTGTTTTAAAAAATCATAATTATTGTAATATTGAAGTTTAAATATCAAAAATAAATTTACAGTTTATCAACTTGGAGATAAAAGCCAGTCAATAATTGGAACCACATGGATGATTTCATTTCTCTCTTCAATAGTTGTCTTTGAAAATTTTGTAATGCAAAGGTCTATAATAATTGCGATTAAAACTCAATTTAGTCGCAGTGGATTGCGACTAAATTGAAATAATTATTGTTATTTTTCTGCAAAAAGACTAGGAGTTGTTACTGAAAAAGACAAATAAATGAATTTAAAACACAGATAATCAAACTTACGAATATAAGTAGTTTTTTATTTTTCGTTGTATAATTTTAGTTCCATTCTGCCAATTGTTAATACTTTATCGTTTTCAAAATAAACAAGTTTATGCAAGGTTTTTTTGCCTAATGCTGAAATTTTTATGTAGGTAATTTCGTCTGAAGAACATAACGTAAAATTTCCCCATTTATCCGAAAAAGTACATACGTGTTTTTCCCATTTTTTATTCCAACCATAAATTACCGCATCCTGAATTGGAGTGCCTTTTTCGTCTTCCACCAAACCCTTTATTTGATAAGTGCAATCGTCGGTTCGGTAATAATGTAAATCGTCGGCACGATTGCAGTCTTCTGTTATGATTTTCGGTTTCCAAGTTTTAAACACTTCAGCAGCAGGTTTTAAATTCCCTTTTTGATCAATTAATCCAAACCAATTTTGATCGCTTCCCCAAAACACATCGCGATACACCCACCACGAAAATCCTGCTGCACCCGAACAAATAGCCTTTTCGATAGAAAACTCCGCATATTTTTTTTGCATTTCGTTACTACCCCAAGCCGGATATGTGGCAGCTGTATCGTTTCCACTATACCCAGTTTCACCAATAATCCATGGTTTTTTAATATTGTTTTTCAGCCATTTTAAGGAGGCTTCAATATACCCAAAATCTGTTGGTTTTGGATACAAGTGAAAACTTAAAAAATCGCAATTAACAAGCATTGGATCCCAAATCATAACATCTTCGTGTCCCAACAAACCATATGTAATAAGTGCCGATTTGTCTTTTTTTCGTATTGCCTTATACCAATTTCGAGTAATTCGTTCCATTTCAGTTTTGCTTGTTAGCACCGATGATGAATAAATTGGCTCGTTATATAAATCATACGCAAACAATGCGGGATTGTTTTTTAACGAATCGGCTAAAAGTGAAAGCCAGTCGGCGTATGTTTCGGCAATTTTTCGACGATGTAAATTTGCACTTCCAGTGAGTAAAATAACTTTTAACCCAGCTTCGTTAGCCTCGTTTAATACTTTATTTAAAATAGAAACCAATACTTTTCCATGTATTTTGGAATACGTTACTTTCAAGTTTTCAATATTCTGACCGTTTTTTGTCAAAAAGTAGATGTTTTTATTTGATGTTTGACTCATTGCCTCCATCTCTAAACCACAAAGTCGAATGCAATTAAAACCCATCTCTTTGATTCGGACAAAGTCGGAAAAAAGCGCCATTAAAGCATCGGTTTCGTTGGAACAACAACGATTATTATTGGCAGAATATCCATGATGTGGACCTGCAAAAAAACTTTTACCATCAATGGAATAAATATCCATTTGATAATTTAAAACCATTGGAAAAAAATCAACATTATTAAGTTTAAATTTCCCTCTATCGAGTTTTACTTGTTGATCGCTTGTTCGTTGCGAAAACATCGATTGTATAATAAGTATAAAAAAGAATAAACAAAAAAATCGAACTTTGCTCATGTGGATGTTTTTTGTGGCACAAATCTTCGCTTATACATTAAAACTATGAAAAGCACACATAACAAAGAGGTTAAAATAATTATCCAAACGTTTGAAGTTCCTCCAACGTCCTGATAATTTGACGAAATATAGCCATTGTAATATAAATAGGCTACCACAACCGAAATTCCATTATTTAGAGCATGGGCAACCATAGCTGGTCCAAGCGACATGCCATAAGCAACAGCGTAACCCAGAACCAATCCAAGTGCTAGCCTTGGAAAAAATGAAAAAAACTGCATGTGCATCGCACTAAACAAAACCGCTGAAATAAATACACTTAAATGAACCTTTTTTGTTCGTTCGAGTAAAATTCGTTGCAATGCTCCCCTAAACAAAAGCTCTTCACAAACAGCTGGAACGATGGCAATTAAAAAAAGATTAAAAAGAAGTCCACCGATACCTGAAACGTTTAAAAACAATTCCATCGTTTTTTCGGAGGCTAATTCTTGACTTCTCAACGAGTTTACGAGCCATGATAATGATTCGGGAAAATGAATCGCTTGATTTGCTTGCATTAAAATATAAACCAATGGAAGCGAAAACATTAACGCAACAATCGAAAAAATATAAAATAAAAAGCTGCCTCTATTTGACAAATAAAGGAACTCGAAAGTTTTTTTGGTATTTAAGCGTGCAAAAATCCACGCAGTGCCAGCAAAAATTCCAATTTGAGTTGTTATTTGCATGATTTTTAGCCACGAAATATTTGAATTAATTCCTTCTTCTGTTAAATTATCGAGTGCATCTTTTCCAACAAAAAGCAAACTAAATACAAGAAAAACAATAGGAACAATAATGTACATAGCCATAAACAGCATCACAAAAACCAATATTTTGTGATAAAAAGCTTTGTTTTTTAATATTGTAAAATCGAGCATAGACTTGTTTTTTTTCGCACAAAGTATGTGCATGAAAACTTAGCATTTTTTTTTGCAAATACTAACTATTCTCTAATCCAAACATTTACAATTTCGCCAACGTACATTTTGTGAAAATCTTTATTTGGATATTTAGATTTTACTACTTCTTTATCTATAAAATCTTCCTCTTTTAAGAAAGTAGAAAATAGTTTTTTGCATTCAATTATAATTCGAGCTTCTTTAAAAGCAACGCTTCCGTTTGGAGTTTTAAATGGAGTGAGTCCCGATTGTGTCATTTTGTCGAAATTTCGACCCGATTTTGAACCCATTAAATTTAAAACATCGCGATATTGCTCGGCATAAAATGAAATTGTATAATAGTCTTCTTTTTCGGTAAACTCAAAAGTGTATCGTTGCGGACGAACAAAAATGAATGAAACTGGTTTTTCCCAAAGCCATCCTAATCCGCCCCAACTAGCTGTCATCATATTAAATTTTGTGTCGGGACTGCCAGCTGCTACTAACATCCATTGTGTATCCATTAAATCGAAAACGTTTTCGGTAAGCTGTGTTGCTTCAATTTTTTTAAAATGTTCCATAGTGTTTTTGTTTTGTGAGAAACTTGTAATCAATAGAAATAATAATAATAAGATAGTAGATGTTTTTTTCATTGTAAATATTTGATTGCTGTGGTAAAATTAAAAAAAAATCATAACAAACTCAGGCAAATTTTAGTTTGATGGTTTATTTTGATATGGTTTTTGAGTTGACATTTACAAATTTTTGTCAATATATATCCTTACTATTTAATTTTAAAGTAAGGTTATATACTGACGTTATATCGTTTTTTTATCTACTGCTACCTCAAAAAAAAGATAAATTTTGTCATTCCGATATTTTACTCAAAAATTTTGAGAATAATCCACACCTTGCTCTTTCAATAATTTAATGTATTCTTCAACAAAAGTGGCTATGATAAACCCGTGCGAAGCTCGGGGATATAACCATATTGGCAATAAAAAAATCCCGAGAATTAACTCGGGATTTAATTGGGTTTCCACAACAAATAAAATTGCTCTAATTGTTTCCCATTATTTTTGTTTACTCTGAATAAATTCGTCTAGTTCATCGCGTGAGCTTGAAAAACTAAAAACATCATTAACCAAATAGTATTTATTTTTCTCGAACGTAAAATCGTAAGCAAATTTTGCATATTCTAGTTTATCATTTTCAAAACTAAAAAGTTTGCAAAACTCTTTAATTTGAGCAACTGAAAGACAGTTTGCTTGAACAACCTGTTTTGCAACTTTCATTTTGTCGGCTGCAAAACTTACTTTATTCATTTGAGCTTTAGCTTCCTCAAAATCGGCGGTTGGCATTGCACCACGGCAATTGATGTTGCCATTTGCAGGTTGGGTGGTTTGTCCGCCTGTATGTTGTTTTATTTGATAGGCACTTGTTGAGGTGGTTTGTTGTGGTGTTGAAGAAGAGGTAGTTGTGGTTGTTGTATTTGATGACCCAACATTCAAAAAACCAATTAACTCTTTTTGTTTACTTTCGCTTTTAATGGCTTTTACAACAAGCCCATAATTTTCGGTATCCCATGTATAGCGATATCCAAATTTTGCCACTTCAAGTTCATCCACGGTAGGGTAATTAAGCTTAATAATACCAGCAACCTGTTCGGCTAACATACAGTTTTTCCTGAAAATTGATTTAATATATTCCAAACGATTATACATGTTTTTAGCTTCAATATCGTATTTAAAATCCAAATAAGCCTTTGGACTCATCGAAGATGTTTGGCACATCGAACCATTTTTCATGTATCCTGAAGAAATAGTACTTGTGGTGCTTGAATGTTGAGTGGTGGTTGTAATGGTTTTACTATTTGTTGGAACATTCATGTTTACATTAAAATCAACACCCGTATTTGAATCAGTTACCGTCATATTAACCCCATTTGCATTAATCGTTGTTGATTGATTTTGTTGAGGTTGAGTTGTATTAGTTTGTGTTTGTTGAGACTGATTTGTTGTTTGTTGAGGCGGAGTTGTTGTTACTTCACTTACCGGCACATAACTTACTGTTCGTAAAACATATTTTCCTTTGTCTTTTTTACGTAATTCATACGTCAAATTACAAATTTGTTCATCTACATCGATTGTATAAATACTTTGGTCAACCGTAGTTAATTTATCATCGTCGATTAAAACTTTGATTTTAAACGAACGATCTACAATATTATCAATTGTAACCGAAGTTGCAGGTTTTTCGTTTTGTTTAATACCATTTCTAACAATCCAAAACTTTTCACCTTCCTTACTAAAAATTGTCAACGAAGACTTAACTTGTGCATTTATTTGAAACGCAAAAAGCGAAATCAATATTAATATTCCTATTTTTTTCATGTTTTATCTTTTTTCTAATTTATTTTGGTTTTACGCCCGTTTTAGCTGGAGCTGGTTTAGTGGTTTTCACCACTGGTTTTTTAGCTGTTTTGTTCGGTGTTTTTGTTTCAACTTTTGGTTGGATAGTAGTTTTAGGTTGAGTTGTTGTTTTCGTATCCTCTTTTGGTTGTTCGTATTGGTTTTTTACATTATCAAGTTCGGGTACTTTTTCTTTGCGAGGAGCAAACGAAATTTGTCGTCCGTAGATTAATCGAACATCCATTTCTTTAGTTGCAAAAAACGGAATTTGGTCGGCATAGTCGATAATTTTATCTGCTAATTCATCGGGGCGTTTACGGAAGGTGCAAATTAACTTGGTATAATTATCAAAACTTACAATTTCCATTTGTCCACCAAAATTATTATCAGTTTTGAGTTTTGTTCGTAAATCTCTAAAATCACGATATGTGCCAGATGCATAAAATCTTAATTCGTAAGGAGTTCCATTATTAACCCAATCGCCAATATATGTATTAAACACTTTAAATAGTTTATCAATATTTGAATTTACAGCAGTTGTTACACCACTAAACATAGTTGCTTTAGCTTCTTTTCCACTATTCCAGTCGCTTTCCAAAATAACTGTTCCCAGACCTTCGGCAGTACAATTATCATATGCTTTTAATTCAATAATAATTTTTGAAGAAGTACGAGTATCAAACGCTTCACTTCGTTCGGAAATGCGGATGCTGCTAATTTTAATTATAAATTGAGCATCTGCCTTAAAACCTAACTGTTGAACGTATGTTTCTTCGTTGGCATCTTTTGATTCCTGAAAAATTCGTTGAGATTCTTTATTGAGTTCATCAAATCTTGATTTCTCAATGTACCGATATTTGCGGTTTGATAAAGCTTCGTTAATCCGTTCAACCGTATAATTATAAATATCTAAATCTTCGGCTTTTACTTTTCGTGGATCGAACATTACTAAAAATCGAATTCCTCCAATTGTTTTTGCCATTAAATTTACATCTGCTTTTAACGGAGCTAAACTAACAACCGCTTTTACTGTAATTTCGAAACGGTCTTTCATCGGAGTTTCTTTAACGATAGTATAACTTGCAATATAGCCTTCGGTTTTGGTTGAAATCGCATCCGAAAGCACCATGTAGTTTTCTACTTGTGTTTGAGATGAAACTGCCACTCCAACTGCTTGTCCAACTGCGGTTCGAAGTGCATCTTGCAAAGCATCTTCGCGAGTTAAACCAACACCTTTAACCTCAACGGTTGTTGTTTCCTGTGCCATCGCACCCACAAAGAGCAATACACTAAATATTGTTGCTAAAATTTTTCTCATATTATTTTGATATTATAAAATTAATGACATTGCTATTTTTCCAACAGTAGTAGCCACTTTTCCGATTTTTTGCCAGTTGATTTTTTTAGCAATTTTACTGTTGTCAATTTTAATTGTGCCATCAAACGATTCCAAAACATCAATTATTTGAGCTCCTTTTTTTGACCCAATTGTGTTTATAATATCTTTGGATGCCGAAACAATTTTAGGAAACTTTCCGGTTTTTGGGTCGAAATATTTACTATAATCGAGTAATATATTATTGTTTTCGTCCATAATTATTGGAAACATGCTCGGACTATATTCTTTACCATTAAAATTGAAAACCATATCGGTAATATCTTCAGTTTTAATTTCTTCCGAATTTCCAGTTTCAAAAGGAATAGTGGTTTTCCCCATGGTTGCTTTTTTCGATTTTTGTTCTAAGTTTTTATAAATTGCAGGTGCAACTC
>JBBQWB010000070.1:0-16365 GCA_038210985.1 Bacteroidales bacterium | reverse complement strand
TCCCGATTTAGATTTTGTAAGTTTTCAACGCTATTTTAGGCACTAAGCATAAAGATGAAAGGCGTTGAAATTCAACAAAATATTAATCGGGATGAGGATTTTAATTTTGAAGTCTAACGCTGAAAAATGAATTTTTAGAAGTCCCGATACAATATTACCCTAAAGTATCCCACTCCTACCATCTTAAATGCGTCATTCACCGATTTTCAGTTTGTCACTTTAAATCAACATATTATATTTGCTGAAAATTTAACAACTAATATTATGGAAAACATTCAAAAACAACATTCAAAAAGCAAAAACAAAGGAATTAAATCTATCGTTTTTGGATTATTGGTTGTAGCAACTGGAGTTGTTTTACTTCTCAAAAACGCAGGAATGCTTAATGAGCAAGCTACCGATTTAATATTTT
Source organism: Bacteroidales bacterium (assembly GCA_038210985.1). Classification (GTDB taxonomy): domain Bacteria; phylum Bacteroidota; class Bacteroidia; order Bacteroidales; family WCHB1-69; genus JAQUGA01. The sequence goes on along the minus strand of JBBQWB010000070.1, from coordinate 15,953 downwards.
CGTGGCAAATGCTCCTATTAGCTATTGGTTTTATTAATATTTGGAGCGAAAAATTCATGTTTGGATTAATTTTAATGCTTGTTGGTGGTTTTTTTATGGCAACCGATTTTTATGGCTTACCTTATACTTTTATTAATATGTTTTGGCCTTCTTTAATAATCCTTATTGGATTGTCTATTATTTTTGGAAGTAGAGCTTTTAGGCTAAAAAAAAAGGAATGGGACAAAAGTGTAAGTTTTGATGAACAATTTGAAGATGTTGCGATATTTGCTGGAAGTGAAAAGCAACTTCATTGCCCAAATTTAAAACAAGGTAAAATTGTTGCAGTTTTTGGCGGGTCAAAATTAAACTTACACGACTGTCAAATCTCTCCCGAAGGATGTCAAATTGAAATAAATTGTATTTTTGGAGGCACTACTTTAATTTTTCCTTCGGATTGGAATGTGAAACTGGAAGTATTTAATGTTTTTGGTGGTTTTACGGATCAACGACAAATTCAACAAGTTGATACAACAAAAACTGTAATTATCAAAGGAGTTTGTATTTTTGGTGGTGGAGAGTTAAAAAGTTTTTAATCAACTAATTATGCTAAAGTATTTTTATAATCAAATTCTGTTTTTCACAATTTGGGTAGTAATTTTGGTTTTACACACTTTTATTTTAAATATTGAATGCAATATTGATTTGTGGATTAGTTTTATCGATAGTTTTGTGTTTAATACCCTGTTTTTTATTTTAGGAATTGCCATTTGGTTTATGGTTCGATATACTAATTTATTTAAACGAAGCACTTTCGATATCATTATTAACTATTTTAGTTTTGCTGCAATTTTTGTATTTATTTGGATTGTTTTATCCACTCAAATTTTAAAATTTGTAATTTCATCAAGCGATTATTCCATTTTCATTAATCAAAGTATTGTATATCGTTCAATTATTGGGCTTTTTATGTATATTAGCATGGTATTGTTTTTTTATTTACGTCAAAATCTTGAAAGTTTTAAACAACGAATTCAATTTGAATCGAACATGAATAATATGCTTAAAGAAAGCCAGTTACAAGTTTTACGTTCGCAAATAAATCCTCATTTTTTGTTTAATTCGTTAAATTCGCTAAACTCTCTAATTGTTAGCAATCCAGATAAAGCGAGCGAAATGCTCATTGAATTATCGAATTATATGCGTTATTCGATTAATACAGTTAGCGAGCAATTTACCAAACTTCACTCCGAAATTATTCAAATTGAAAGATATGTTTCCATCGAAAAAATTCGTTTCGGAAAACGTTTAGTGTTTGATATTGAAATTTGCGAGCAATGTCCCGAAATTGAAATACCTTCGATGCTATTGCAACCATTGGTCGAGAATGCTATTAAACACGGATTATATACCGATTTAGAAGGAGTAAAAATTCAATTAAAAATTTCCAAAGAGGCTAATTGGTTGCTTATTGATATCTCAAACAATTTCGATTCCGAAAAAACATCGCCTATTGGAACTGGATTAGGATTAAGGAATATCCGAGAACGCTTATTAAAATTATACGGCAGAAATGACTTAATTAATATTTCAAACGAAAATAATTTATTTATCGTCAAAATTAAAATACCCATACATGAAAAAATATAATGTAGTAATTGTGGATGATGAGCCTTTGGCAAGAGATATTATTTTTAATTTTTTAAAAGACCGTGAAGATATTGATATTGTTGCACAATGCGAAAATGGATTCGATTGCGTAAAAACTTTACAAAACATGCATGTGGACGTTTTATTTTTAGACATACAAATGCCTAAAATTAATGGATTTGAATTAATTGAAATACTACCTTACAACCCATCCATAATTTTTTGTACTGCGTTTGACGAATATGCAATAAAGGCTTTTGAAGTGAATGCCATCGACTATTTAATGAAACCATTTAGCAAGGATAGAATTAATAAATCGCTGGATAAAACAATTCATTTTTTGGATTTAAATATTAAATCGGATGATAAACTTAATAAACTTCAAAAAGCTCGTGAAGATTCACTTGAAATTATGGAAAGGATTATCGTTCGCAAAAATGGAAAACTTATCGTGATTCAAACCCAAAATATTTCACACATCGAAGCTCAAGATGATTATGTAATGATTTATTCGGATGGGAATCGTTTTTTGCATGAAAAAACCATGAAATATTACGAAACTCATCTTGACGACAAGGTTTTTTTAAGATTACATCGCTCGTATATTGCAAACATTAACTTTATTATCAGTATTGAGCCATATTCTAAAGACAGCTACATTGCAATTATGAAAAACGGTGATAAAATTAAAGTTAGCCAACAAGGATATAAAAGATTTAGAGAAATGTTAGCCTAGCAAAATGCAGCTATTATCATACATCACAAAGCCCTAATAACTTCGACACCATGGCTTTCAATTTTCTATTTTCTCCCAATACTCACTACTCAATACTAATCAACTAAAAAGCTATGGTTTCAACAGGCTCAACCGCCGTATATCAGCAAATCAACTAATCATTGCCGAACAAATTCAAATTTAATTAACCTAAAACATAACGTCTATCAAGATTTTTTTTAATTTAGCATCAAATAAAAAATAAATGAAATGAAATTATTGAACAAACTGATTTTCATACTAGTATTTGTAGCATGTACTAGTTTAACTGCTCAAACAACCGAGCAAACAAATGTCAAAAAAGGCATTCGCCCTACTCTGGAAACTCCTAAAATGACTCCTGAATTTTTATGGAAGCTAGGTAGAGTTAGCGAAATTCAAGTTTCACCAGATGGACAAATGGTATTATTTGGGATTGCTGAGTACAATTTAGAGGATAACAAAGGAAAAAGAAATTTATATACAATCCCCGTTCAAGGTGGAAGTGTAACAAAACTTACAGATGTAGATTTCTCGGTTTTCAATGCCATATGGCGTCCCGATGGAAAAAAAATTGCATATTTATCGCCCAAATTAAAAGGCGTTCAAATATGGGAAATGAATCCAGATGGAACTGGAAAAACTTGCATTAGCAATATTCCCGATGGCGTTAATGCGTTTATGTATTCGCCCGACCAAAAACATTTATTATTTATTAAAGATGTAAAACTTGATTATACTGTTCAGGATTTGTATCCCGATTTGCCAAAAGCTAACGCAATGATTTTTGATGATTTAATGTATCGACATTGGGATTCGTGGACAGATTTTTCGTATCAACACATCTTTATTACTTCATACGATGCTGAAACTATCGAAAAAGCAAAAGACATAATGGAAAATGAGCGTTTTGATGCACCAATGATGCCTTATGGCGGTTTAGAGCAAATTTGTTTTAGCCCCGATGGTAAACAAATTGCTTACGCTTGTAAAAAATTATCGGGAAAAGAATATGCATTGAGCACAAATAGCGATATTTATGTGTACAACATCGAAACTAAGAAAACGGAAAACATTAGTAGCTTCAACCTTGGATATGACATGGATCCAGTTTTTTCGCCAGATGGAAAATACATTGCTTGGAACAGCATGAAAACGCCAGGTTTTGAGTCGGATAAAAAACGTATTATGATATACGATGTTACCAACCAAAAAGCCGAAGACTATTCTGCAAACTTTGACCAAAATGCCGAATGTTTTGTTTGGTCGAGCAATTCTAAATCGCTGTATTTTATTAGTGCTATTAAAGCAACACAGCAAGTTTATAATTTAGAATTAAAATCCAAAAAAATTACACAAATTACAAAAGGCTGGTTCGATTATACTGAACTTAAATTTACAGACAAATATCTTGTTGGAGCAAAAATGTCCATGTCGTTACCTACCGAAATTTTCAATATCAACTTAAAAACGAATGAAGAAAAACAGATAACTTTTACCAACGATGAAAAATTGAAATCTATTCAACTTGGCGAAGTGAAAGAACGCTGGGTAAAAACCACGGATGGCAAAAGTATGTTAGTTTGGGTAATTTATCCTCCTGGATTCAATCCTGCAAAAAAATATCCAGCAATATTATATTGTCAAGGTGGACCACAAAGTGCAGTTAGTCAGTTTTTCTCGTATCGCTGGAATTTACAAATGATGGCAGCTCGAGGTTATATAGTAGTTGCTCCAAATCGGCGAGGACTCCCCTCTTTTGGTGGCGAATGGAACAATCAAATTAGTTTGGATTATGGCGGTCAAAACATGCAGGATTATTTGTCGGCTATTGACGATGTTGCCAAGGAACCTTATTTAGATTCCACACGAATGGGAGCAGTAGGTGCAAGTTACGGTGGATATTCGGTGTATTGGTTAGCTGGAAATCACAACAAACGTTTTAAATGTTTTATAGCTCATTGCGGTATGTTTAATTTCGAAAGCTGGTACGGAACTACCGAAGAAATGTTTTTTGCAAACCACGATATTGGTGGAGCTTATTGGGATAAAAACAAACCTAAAAGCTATGATTTTTCGCCACATAATTTTATTGGAAATTGGGATACTCCTTTATTGGTTATTCATGGTGGACGAGATTTCAGAATTCCTTACACCGAAGGAATGCAAGCATTTGATGCAGCACAGTTGAAAAATATTCCAAGTAGATTTTTGTTTTTCCCCGAAGAATCGCATTTTGTGCTTAAACCTCAAAATTCGGTGCTTTGGCAACGGGAATTTTTTAGATGGTTAGATACTTATCTCAAAAACTAATAAGTTTTTAGCACCTGTGGGGCTCATGTTGGTTCGCCTCGGCGAATCAAGATGACGAATAAGGTTTGTTTATTTTTTAGATAAGCTAATTGTAATCAGAGCAATTTTTTGTTTGTTCGGATTGCAAATCCGAACAAGCTTTTTTACAAAAAAAATACATCAATAGGGTTGAATCGTGTGTTGGTTATGGAGATTCACCGTGGCGAATCAGGATTGCTAAAATTAGTGTCTGCAAAAAAACTATTTAACATTATTGAATATTAGTTGCTTACATGCTGTTTTTTGAGTTGAATCTATTTATAAAAAGGAGTTTTTCTGCTTGTATAAATGATTAAATTAGTGATTTTGATAACATTGAACGATTATTTACCATCATTTATGGTAAATACGCAAATAAATTCAAAATTTTTTGAGGTGTAAAATCATAGTGCTTAGTAAAAAATGTCAAAAACGAGGCGTTCTGAAGCTTTTTAAAATCAGGAGACCCGAGTTAGTTTTTGTAAATTTTTTTTCAAAAAAAACAAACAAAATCTTTTTCGGGATGACGTATTTTGAAAACGAAGACAACGAAGTGTTTGGCGTTTTCTTACAAGCACTAATTAATGACTAATAATTACCTTTTGATAAGAAGAATAATTAGAAGCTTGGACTTTAATTAAGTAGCAACCATTATCTAACAATTCTGCATTGAAAAAGAAATTTCGATTTCCTTGCAAAACATTTCCATCAAAAATTGTGGAAATAAATCGCCCACTTAAATCATACATTTCAAGTTTAATATTATCCGATTTTTTAATATTTAGCTGAATACATGTAATAGACGAAGCTGGATTTGGAAAAACTCGTTCAATTGATAAATTAGCTTCTGGCAAGCAAATTCCGGCTGGTGTTAAAACCGAAAACTTCCAATATCCCTGCGGAGCAGTAATTGGTCGAGTTATACTTTTACCCGAATTTGCATTTGCTTCAATGTAATAATAAATGGTCGTTCCTTGAGCTTGCGTAGGAATAGCACCTCGCCAAATATTATCTAATCCAGTAACTGTTAAATTCATATCAATCGAAATGTAAGGCGAAATAGTATCGGTTCTATAATAAATTTTCGCATTTTCAATTCCCGAAACATGTTTTATAAGTGCGTCAACAATGTATGGATTTGTATAATCGTAAGTATTTTCGAGTCGTTTGTGCGAAATTAGCAGTGGATTTTGAACTCCAATATTGTTGGTTATGCAATGAATTGCTCCACTTGCCGAAATTGGGTCGGGGTCGCAATTAATAGGAACGATGTTATATCCTGGCAAAGCTTCTTTAAAAATACGAAAAGCCGTTGTGTCATATTTTTCAAAATAACTTGGATAGATAAAACTTTTATTGATAAAAACACCATTTGTATAGGTACGATAATAAGATCCTGAACTAGGCCACGAATTTCCAGCAGGATTTGGCAACAAAGGAATGCGAACAATTTTGTATGGCGTTCCATAAATCGAATTGTAATTATTGAACAAATACAACAAATTGGCTTCAATTTGAGGTCCATCGGATATAGATGATGGATACGCTCCTACTAAAATTGTTTCTTCGTCTAACATTTTCATGTGCATATCAATATGATGAATGCCATCGTAAGGCAAAACATCGAATTTAATGTAGCGACTAATACCCATATAATCGTTCATGATACTGTCAATTTGACCTTCGGTGTGGCTGTATTGGGCATTTTCATCCAGTACCAATTTAGACGAAAAAGAAGTGCCAAATCCATCCACCATTAAATTCCCTCCAGTATGGGTTAATTGGTTTGGACTTGCGGTCATCGAAAACAATGGCAATCCCAGATACTGAGCATGATACGAAGGAATAACATCATCTAACGGACGGGGACGGTTATAAATCCAATCGATTAAGTAAAGCGAGTCCACATCTTCTTTGTAAACGCTGTAGGAGCCATAATCGCGAATCCAAACCGAATTTGTATTTACAATTAAATATTCGATATTTGAGTTTGGAGTAAATCCTTGTGCAATCAAATAGTTTTTCACCGAATTTGAATCGGTACAATTTATTATCACCTTACATTCGTTTTGAGCATGGCGGATAATTTGAGCTAAAACCGACTGATACGACCGCCAAGTGATTGAAATTGCTTGTAATTCCTCCCATTCAGCCATTGCTCGAACTGGAACACCAGGCGATGAAGGCACTGCTTTAAATATAGTTGGAGCTTTGTAAGTGGGCATTATTTGCAGCTCTTCGCTGGTAAAACCCTTGGGTAAATCTTGAGAAAACAGATGAACAGCAAACAGTAAACTCAAGGTAATAAGTAAATATTTTTTCATAATCTCAATCTTTTTATTGTTTCGAAAATCAAAATTAATACAAACAATTAAAAATCGGTAGATTAATGCAAACTTTTTTCCGATAAATTTTCAATATTTTTCGTCCCTTATTTCTCCGCTAGCTAATGGAGAAATATTGAAAATTTGATTCTAACTATTTGATTTTCAACACCAACCTTCAGGGCTGGGGCAAAAGTATTGAAAATCAGCTAGGAATCTAACTCAATAAAAAACCAAGTCATTAATAAAACTCATGCTATTAAAATACTGAATATCTGAATATTGCATAATTAATATTAATATTTTTATACAACAGTGATTAAAAAATAAAATTTGTCCCAGAAAAATGAAATGAATGGGTTTTTAACTTTTATTTAACGTATTTAAGTGGTTTTTTAATTCTAATTTTGTTTTTTCAAAATGGATAGTCAATTGAAAAAAATTTTAGTCATACAAACCGCTTCTATAGGCGATGTTATTTTAATGACATCCTTGCTGGAAAAACTACATTCGCAATTTCCCGAATCAATTATTGACATATTGATTAAAACGGAGAATTCGAGTTTGTTTAACCACCATCCTTTTATAAATAATATTTGGGTTTGGAATAAAAAAGAGCATAAATATCGAAATCTTTTAGATTTAATCATTCAAATTAGAGCCAAAAAGTACGACTTAGTATTGAATGCTCAACGATTTTTATCCACTGGAATAATAACTTCTTTGAGTAAAGGCAAAACAACCATCGGATTTTCTAAAAACCCTTTATCCATATTTTTCAGCAAGCGAATTAAACACTCGATTGGCAAATCAAGTTCCATACACGAAATAGAGCGTAATCATAAATTCATAGAACATTTAACCGACCACAAACACGGAAAGATTAAACTATATCCCTCCGCGAGTGACCAAGCTGTAACCTCCCCTTTTAAAACCAAAATGTACATTTGCATTGCTCCTGCTTCCCTTTGGTTTACAAAACAATATCCGATTGAAAAATGGGTTGAATTTATCACACAATTAGAGGATGATTTAGCAATTTATATGATTGGTGGAAAATCGGATGTAGATTTATCCCAAGAGATAATATCGAAGTCGGGAAAATCTAATATTATTAATTTGTGTGGCCGATTATCTCTTTTGCAAACGGCATCGTTAATGCAACATGCCAAAATGAATTTTGTAAACGACTCTGCTCCTATGCATCTTGCTTCCTCGGTTAACGCAAATGTATGTGCAATTTTTTGTTCTACGGTTCCTTCTTTTGGATTTGGACCTTTATCCGATAATTCAACAATTATAGAAACCAACGAAAAACTGACTTGTCGTCCGTGTGGTTTACACGGTCATAAAACTTGTCCTGAAGGACATTTTAAATGTGGATACTCCATTGATAATCAACAATTACTGAATTTAGTAAATATATGAACGAAAAAATCACAAATGAAGCCATTAAGGCATTCGAAGCGTTAAAAAAAGGTGGAGTTATATTGTATCCTACCGATACAATTTGGGGCATTGGTTGCGATGCAACAAATGTAAACGCAATTAGCAAAGTGTATCGCATCAAACAGCGACACGAGTCGAAAGCATTAATAATTTTATTAAACAGCATTGATTCGCTCGAAAAATATGTAAATAAAGTCCCATTAATTGCTTTGGATTTAATTGAAAAAATTGACAAACCGCTAACGGTTATTTATCCACGAGCAAAAAATTTACCTCAAAATTTATTATCGGCGGATGGCAGCATTGCTATTCGGATAACAAAAAATGAATTTTGCACTAAACTTATTCATTTAATGGATGCTCCTTTGGTTTCAACTTCAGCAAATATAAGCAGTGAAGTATCGCCCATTATGTTTAAACAAGTTTCGTCTCAAATTCAAAGCAAAGTTGATTATATTGTCAACCTTTCAAAAAATGAAATTAAAGAAACTAAAGCCTCCACAATTATCCGTTTTATTAACGATTTTGAGTTTGAAGTTGTTCGAGAGTAATAAAAATTCATTTTTTTGATTATATTTGCCTGAATTTATAATTAATAATTAATCATTCATAAACTTAAAAAAAAAAACTATGTTTAAAAATCAACCGAAAGGCTTAATACCGGCGGCTCTAGCAAATATGGGAGAACGTTTCGGGTTTTACACAATGATGGCAATTTTGACATTATTCTTAATGTCTAAATTCAATTTGAGTGGCGAGGAAGCAGGAGGATTGTATTCCATTTTTTATGGTGCAATCTACATTTTAGCTCTCGTAGGTGGTTTAATTGCCGACATGTTAAAAAATTACAAAGGAACTATCATTGCTGGTTTGTTAATTATGATAGGCGGCTATGTTTTATTAACCATGCCGTCATTAATTACAACTAAATATATTGCGTTGGCTGCATTGCTCGTAATAGCTTTTGGTAATGGACTTTTTAAAGGAAACCTTCAAGCTTTGGTTGGTCAGCTATACGACAACCCACAATACAAACATTTAAGAGATTCTGGTTTCCAGATTTTCTATATGTTTATTAATGTAGGTGGTATGTTTGCTCCTTTTGCAGCAACTTATGTACGTAACTGGTTTGTAAAATCTCAAGGATTTGATTATCATCAGGATTTACCAGCACTTTGTCATCAGTTTTCTGATGGTAAAATGGCAGAAGATGTAATCAGCGGTAGATTTACAACTTTAGCTACTCGAGTTTCGGGTGGAACTACTCCTTCAGATTTATCTGTTTTTGCAACCAAATATTTGGATGCATTCAACACTGGATTCCATTATGCTTTTTCAGTTGCTATTGTTGCTATGCTTATTTCTTTAGTGGTATTTTTGGTTTATAAAAACATATTACCAAATCCTATTTCTAAAGTTAAAAAAGATGAGAATCTTGCATATTCAAAAGAAGACATCAAACAGGATGCAAAAGAAATCAAACAAAGAATTCTTGCTTTATTTGCAGTTTTTGGAGTGGTAATCTTTTTCTGGTTTTCTTTCCATCAAAATGGACTTACCTTAACCATGTTTGCAAAAGATTACACTCTACTTAAAATCGGAGACATACAACTTTCCGCTGAAATATTCCAATCGATAAATCCATTTATAGTAGTATTCCTTACTCCTGTTATTATGTGGATTTTTGGTGCATTAAACAAAAGAGGAAAAGAGCCATCCACTCCTAAAAAAATTGGTATTGGTATGGGTATTGCTGCATTAGGCTTCGTACTTATGGCAGTTGGATCAATTGGTTTACCAAAACTTGCAGAAGTTACAGCAATGGGTGGAATGCCTGACGCAGCTCGCCTTACTCCTTGGTTACTTTTCGGAACATATTTTATACTAACAGTTGCCGAATTGTTTATTTCGCCTCTAGGACTTTCATTTGTATCGAAAGTTGCCCCTGTTCATTTACAAGGTTTAATGCAAGGTGCATGGCTTGGTGCAACAGCAATTGGAAACTTCTCGCTTTTCATGGGAGCAATGATGTATGAAAACATTTCCATATCCATCACATGGACAGTCTTCGTCGTGGTTTGTTCGCTATCCATGGTTGCAATGTTTACGATTGTAAAATGGCTCGAAAGGGTGTCAAAATAGCATAAAGATTACATTACATAAAAAAAGCTGTCTCAAATGAGACAGCTTTTTTTTATATGAAGAAAGAATAAAATTTAGCTCATGTTATGAAAAATATTTGAAACATCATCGTCTTCGTCAAGTCTTTCAATAAGTTTTTCAACGTCTATACGTTCTTCGTCGGTTACATCTTTTAAATCGTTTGGAATACGCTCAAAACTAAATGATTTAATCTCAAAATGATTGTCTTCCAAATATTTTTGAATTGGACCAAAACTTTGAAAATGTCCATAAATCATTAAATCATTTTCATCCACAAACATTTCTTCAATATCGAAATCGATTAAACTAAGTTCAAGTTCCTCTAAATCAATAGATGCATTATACGCAACTCTAAAACTGCATTTACGATCAAAAATAAAATCCAACATTCCTTGAGTACCCAACGAACCGTTATATTTATTCAAATAACTACGAATATTAGCTACCGTACGGGTGGTATTATCCGTTGCAGTTTCTATTACTAGGGCAATACCATGAGGTGCGTAAGCTTCGTAAACAACTTCTTTGTAATCTTTAGTATCTTTTTCCGTAGCTCTTTTAACAGCCTTTTCAACATTTTCTTTAGGCATGTTTTCGCTACGAGCATTTTGGATTAATAAACGTAATTTGGCATTAAGACTGGGGTCGGAACCGCCTGTTTTAACTGCCATCGTTATTTCGCGTGATAAACGAGTAAAGACCTTAGCCATATTACCCCAGCGTTTAAATTTTCGTGCTTTTCGGAATTCAAATGCGCGTCCCATATGATTATATTTTTTTGCAAACCTACAAAAAAAAAATTTAATAGGATTTTTTATACTATTTTTGTTTAGAAAATAATTTATATTGATTTTTCAAAACGATTCTATCATTTAAAAAAATAGCCATGAATAAAAAAACAATCCTCATTATTTTTATTACTGCAATATTAGCAATCTCTTTTTCAGCCTGTAAAGAGCTTCAACAATTAGCAAATTTATCAAAATGCGAATTTCGATTAAAATCAATCGAAAACATACAACTTGCTGGTGTTAATGTTCAAAATATTTCAACAATGAACCAAATGGGTGTTACCGATATTGCAAAATTAGCAAGCTCGTTTTTAACAAATGAGTTTCCATTAAATTTTAAACTTAACGTTGATGTAAAAAATCCAAATCCCTCTGCTGCTGCAATGACAGCTTTAGACTGGATTTTGTTTATCGATGACGTTCAAATGACACAAGGTATTCTAAATCAAAAATACTCCGTGCCTGCAAGTGGAAATACCACAATTCCAATGATAATGAACTTCGATTTAAAAAAAGTATTAACTGGAAAATCTAAAGATGCAGTTATTAATTTTGCACTTAATTTAGCTGGACAAGGCGGAAAACCTACCCGATTGATGCTTAAAGCCAAACCTACTTTAAATGTTGGAGGAGTTTCCCTTCAATACCCTAGTTACCTTTCGGTAAAAACCGATTTTACTTCAAAATAATTAATTAACCTAAAATACAATATTCTATGATTCAGCGAATTCAAACCATTTACCTGTTTATTAATGTGTTATTTTATTCTATTTTATTATTTACTCCTATAGCAAATATTGGAAATGAATACATTATGAATATTTGGACTCTAAAAGATATGAATGGAGCTACCTTATCGCCAACATATTACTTGGGCTTTATGGCACTTTTGATTATTATTATTTCAACTATTGCCATCTTTTCGTTCAAAAATCGTCCTTCTCAAAATAAACTTTGTGTAAGTTTAGTAATAATGATAATGTTTTTTATAATACTGCTATTTTTTATTTATCCCGATTTTTTAATCAAACAGTTTGTCAGTGATGCTACCCCCATGAATTTTTCGTTATGGACAATTTTATCAGTCATTCCATTGGCAACTTCATTATTAGCTAATAAAGCAATTTTAAAAGACGAAAAAAAGATTAAAGAATCGAAAAGACTTCGTTAAAAAAAACTTATCCTAATGCTAATTCCTTCGATTAAACAAATTCGAAATCTGGATGCCTTTACAATTGAAAATGAACCAATTGCATCCATTGATTTAATGGAACGTGCTGCAAAAGCATGTTCGGATTGGATTATACAAAATTTCTCGAATGAATTTGAATTCACTATTATTTGCGGAAATGGCAATAATGGCGGCGATGGTTTTGCAATTGCCCGTCAACTTATGGATGCAGGATATAATATAAACACATTCTATTATTCCTCAAGCACACAAAGCATCGATTGTAAAGCAAATTTTGATAAATTATCTGCCATTTCTACGTCAAAAATTATTGAAATTACAGACGAAACATCCATAAAATTTAATTCAAAAAGTATTATTATTGATGCTCTTTTTGGTTCGGGATTAAATAAAAAACCAGAAGGCATTTTTGCCTCGATAATAAAAGCAATTAACGAAGCAAACACCATAGTGATTTCTATCGATGTTCCTTCGGGACTTTATGCCGATCAAACTTCGGAACATGTCGAAACAATTGTAAAAGCAAGTTATACTCTAAGTTTTGAATTTCCTAAACTTGCATTTTTAATGCCCGAAAATCAATATTTTGTGGGTGAATGGAAAATTCTGCCAATTAAACTCCTCCCCAACTTTTTTAAAAACGAACCAACTCCTAACCATTTTTCACTATTGGCAGATATTAAGTCGATATTAAAAAACCGTGAAAAATTTGCTCATAAAGGAACTTTTGGCAAAGCACTACTTGTTGCTGGCAAATACGGAATGGCTGGTGCAGCAGTTTTGGCATCCAAATCTTGTTTAAAATCGGGAGTTGGATTGTTGTTCGTTCATTTACCAAAATCTATTGCCCAAATTATACAAATTTCTAATCCCGAAGCAATTATTAGTTTTGATGCAGAGGAAGATATTGTTTCGTCTATTCCATATCAAAATTTGCAACAATACCATGCAATTGCAATTGGACCAGGGATAGGAACCAACGAAAAAACAGCCACTGCGTTAAAAATGCTTATTCAAAATTACAATTCTCCAATAATTTTTGATGCAGATGCCATAAATATTTTGTCCGAAAATAAAACTTGGCTTGAGTTTATACCAAAATATTCCATATTTACACCTCACGTAAAGGAGTTTGATCGTTTAACTCAAAATCATGACGATTCGTTTTCACGACTTGAAAGTTTAAAGCAATTTGCAATTAAATATCGATGTATTTGCGTTTTAAAAGGAGCTCATACTGCAATTGCATTGCCAAATGGCGAAATTTATTTTAATTCAACTGGTAATTCAGGATTGGCTACTGGCGGAAGTGGCGATTTACTTACTGGCATTATTTTATCTTTTTTGGCTCAATCGTATAGTCCAGATAAAGCAACTGTTTTGGGTGTTTACATTCATGGCTTAGCTGCCGACATTGCCATTGATAAGGATGAGTCGCCCGAAAGTTTATTGCCAACCGATGTGATTTCACATTTAGGGCGTGCTTTTAATTTTATCAGGGAAATAGACACAACCATCCATTAATACCGTATTCAATTTCCTCTAAATTATTTGTTTTTTCAAAGCGACAAAATGAGTAAGATATGCCCCGTTGGTGATTCGCCGAGGCGAACCAACAAGGGCAAAACAAACAGTATGAGAGCTAAAGTGTGAGTTTTGAGAAAAATCTATACTCAAGCTATTCATCGAGCCAAACTGGACATCGAGCGTTCGCCGTGGCGAAGAGATGCAAGGTTTTGGCACAAATTTAAAATTTCAATTTTACAATATTAGATTGTATTTCAGCAACATACGCTTATCCACCAATCCATCTGAACTTAAAAAACTTTTTTCCGCACCCACTTTGCTGAAACATCGCATTGTGCTTACGCTAATTTATTCTGCTGGTTTGCGAGGTCAGGAGGTGATAAATTTTATGTTGTATGATATTGATTTTGAACGCAAAACCATTCATATTCGTCAAAGTAAGTACAAAAAAGATCGGATTGTTCCACTTTCTGATGCACGTTTGGCTATTCTCATTTCGGAGTCGAAAGCGGTGCCGTTTGCGTGTTGCATACTTGGGGACAAAACCTAAGCCTGCATCCACATATACATTGCATTGTTAAAACTGGAAATACACCTTTTGGTTGAGCAAATTTCAATCTACATTGTCCTAAACTCCATCAACCCACCCAAAATAAAAAGTTAAAATATTGTTGAGAAACACATAGGCTTCACCAAAGATGTAGTTCAACCGAGGCTTCTTAGTTTATCCCGCCCCAAAGCGGGACTAGGTGCTTCAGCCCTATTTATTAGGTTTAGTTTTATTAGTTCAGTTTTCCATTTGATATTACACCTTTACCTTTTAATGTTATTTCAAGTTTAGGCTGTTTCTCAGAAATCCTTAATAATTCATCAATCTCATTATTGAATTCAAAGTCCAAGATGACAGATTTCAATTCTTTTTGGCTGAGCAGTTTTGTTAATCCCATTATTGTTATCGAGGTGTTCCCAATATGAATTAATTCCAATTGCTCAATATCTGATAGGAATTTAATGCATTCATCTGTTAATTGTGAGTTGTCCTTGAGCCTTAATTCTCTTAACTGTTTTAGTGATTGCAAATTCCGAATACCACTATCCGTTATTTCTGTTAAATCTAAATCCAGTAATTCCAGTGACTTCAACTGTCCAATAATCTCAAGATGTTCATCAAATAAGTCAGAGTTTGATACATTCAAATGTTTTAGGCTTTTTAAATTATACAGCTTTTCTAATTCAGTTGTCTCAATTTCTCCAAAAAATGAAAGCCTCAAATAACTAACATTTATGTCTACTTCTTGGTCAATTACCTGCATTTTTGTGTTTGTATTTAATTAAACCTAACGTTTGCAGCTACAAGAAGTTGGCGATTTCGAAGCACTAAACCTACTGCCACCACCAAATCCCGCACGTGCGGGACATAAAGCTTCATTTAACTACTGAACCGCCAATTTTTTTTAGGTGCTATTGAACTAAATCCGCCACCGGCGGATAGCTCTCAACAAAAGTAGGCATTTTTTTCAATTATTTCGTAAAACAACATTATTCACTAAAACAATGTTTTTTATGAGAAACAAAAGATCAATGCCTACCATTATTGAGCAGGCAATTTTATGTGTTGACGGTTTTGAAAAAATCTACAAAACCTTTGATCAGCAAGTCATTCTAAAAGGACAAAGCAAGAGTACGTTGCAAAATTACATTCGTCGGATTGCTTTGGTGTCGTTGCATTTTGGCTCTTTGCCCGAACTTTTGAACGATGACGAAATCAATGAATACCTCACATCACTCGCTCT
>JBBQWB010000069.1:0-16733 GCA_038210985.1 Bacteroidales bacterium | reverse complement strand
CATATTTT
This sequence comes from Bacteroidales bacterium, assembly GCA_038210985.1. Taxonomy (GTDB): domain Bacteria; phylum Bacteroidota; class Bacteroidia; order Bacteroidales; family WCHB1-69; genus JAQUGA01. The sequence continues at coordinate 16,725 of JBBQWB010000069.1, read as the reverse complement.
CCTAAAAAACCATCGCAACCAAACGATGTGATAATTTCACCCTCTTTGCGGTTTTTAGCAATAAATTCCATTAAATATTTAAACTTTTTATCATCAATACTTAGCTCGGGATTTTCCTTTGCCCTGCCAATTGGATCAATTACAAATAACCTCCATCGAGTAACTCCAATATCCATTAACAATGATTTTATTTCTTCTAATTCATTAAAATTTCGATTGTTTACACAGGTAACTACATCAAATAAAAAATTTGGAGTTTCGGCTATTAATTTAATTGCATTTAAAGCTCTTTCAAACGAGCCATTTTTTCCCCTTAACCAATCGTGGCTGTCTTTTAACCCATCTAAACTTACGGTAATCGACTTAATGCCCGCATTAAGTAAACCTTCCCAGCGACTTTTGGTAAATGCGTATCCATTGCTTACCATGCCCCACGGAAAACCAAGTTTTGAAATTTCTGCACCAACACTTTCTAAATCGGTTCTAACTAATGGTTCGCCGCCGCTTACCACAACCATTACATCTTTTGGATTATATTGAGTGGAAATTTGTTTAAGAACGTTTAAAAAATCCTCACTTGGCATGTCTTTTATGTTTGGAATTATTTTACAATCGCTGCCACAATGTTTACACGAAATATTGCAACGCGAGGTGCATTCCCAAAACAAATAGTTGAGTGCATTTAATTTAGCTTCTGTTTTAACATAACGAGCTTGTAAGTTAAAAGCTAAACGTTGACGCCAAGTGAAAGGAGTTTTTGCCATCATTTATTCTGGTACGTTGATTTTTTTTTCATTAAATGGAATAACACCATATTTAGTAGTTCTAATAATTGGTTGGTTTGTCGGTTTAGTAGGCTTAATCTTTTTTGATTTTTCTTGCTTGGCTAATGCAATGCTGTCTGCAGTTATTTTTGTGATGGAGTCATTTTTTAGTTCCATCAAAACTATAGAATCTGCCACTTTTTGTTTTTGAGTAAAAATTGTTAACGAATCGTTTTCTTGTTTTTTTTCTTCCTCGGTCGAATTGTTACACGAAAAAACTATTGCTGCTACACTCAGCATACCAAGTAGCTTTTTGAGCAATCTAATTTGAAGTTTTAAATTTTGGTTTTTTAAATTTTTCATATTATTTTTTCCATTCAAGAGTGTTCATCATTTTCAAAACATCGTCACGAAGGTATTTTATAACAGGAGCTAAGGAGTCGTTATTAGGCGATTGATTAAAATACAACGAACCTCTGACAAAATTTTTAATGCTATCGGTAACCCAAAACTGACAAGTACTTGCTACTCCGGAACCTTCGATATGATAAATTTTTCCATACACTTTGCTTTTAGAATCATAAACTTCCAGTTCAATTAAATCGTCGGCTTTTGGTATATGTTTGTTCGCAAATGTTCGTGCGTCTTCCGTATATTTCGAGATGTTGTTTTTTATTACTTTATGCGAAATATAAATAGTTGCATTGTAATCGGGATACATAATATTTATCCAAAAAGGTTCTGCTTCTGGACTATTATCGGGCAATAAAACAGCATGTTTTGAATACTGAAAAGTATATGGATAGCTTGAATCGAATTTTTGATATTCTTGCTTTGGAAGGTCTATTCGAAAATAGCCTCGTGGTTTAGGATTATAAAAATCATCTTCGTCGTTAATGCACGAATTAAATCCAAATGAAAGTAGAAAAGCGATAAAAAATAAAATTGAAACAGATAACTTTAAATTTTTAGGGATCATAAGATTATTGATTTTTTAGAATAGAAAATTTGGATGAAATCACTTTGTTTTCCGAAGAAAAAAGCAACATATAAACACCTTCTTCTAAATTTGATACATTAATTTTTAAACTTTCATCTTTGCGAATAAACGAATATTGTTCTTTAACTTTTTGTCCAGCAGCATTAAAAATTTGAATCAAGGCTGGTTGATTTGAATTTATTTGATTTGTATTGACAAATAATAATTCATTGGCGGGGTTAGGATAAATTGTAATTTCAGGTTTTTGATTAATTTCATCCACTCCTTGAATAAAAGCAAAATGTTTTGCCAACCAACCCGAAGCCTGAATTGAATCGTTGGTTACGAAATGTATCATTAAACGATGTCCCGATGAAATTACTTCGGGTGGAATTTGATTTCCCGAAAATTCCCCTAAAAGTGGCGAATCGGTAGTTTCTCCGTCATATACTCGAACAAAATCGGCATTCCATTCGGTATCAAATTCCATAAATGCCAAGCGTATTAAACTAGAGTCGCTGGATATGACGAACTTGCAATCGGAATTATTTTGATATGGAGAGTTGGCACTTCCGTCAAAAACGTATCCATTTGTCGTTACCATTTGCTTTGTTCCCGTACAATATGGAGAGCCGTAAGGAGCAATATTTAAAATGGCAGCCTGTCCTTGATTAAAATTATTATCCCCAACAACTAAATTATCGATGATAAAATAGCCATTTCCATAACCACTCCAACCCCAATTCATGTGAAAAAAAGCGGTGTCTTTGTAGCCCGAGCAAACCCATGCGTGACCACCAGTTCCCGAACCGCTATATAAAATTGGTCGATGAAGTTCTAAACTATTTAATAAGGCTTGTTTCCATTCTCTAAATGGATTTCCAAAACGTTCTACATATCGAACTGCGGTTGGATAGCCAAAAAACTGCGGTAAAACACTAGCTACATTTTGAGTATATGCTCCCGAACCATTGGGATTGTAATTCATGTCCACCGAAACTCCACAATGGTAAAGCAATTGAGCAATATATGGACGACTTGCAGGAGTAATGTTATTTGTCATTTGCTCCCAACCATAATGAGTTCCTTGAAACGTACAGCTAATGTTGCCATAGTGAGCATGATAATAGGTGTGGCTTCCCATTCCAATAGTTGGTTTTTTGTAATAATACAATATTTGTCCCATAGCAGTTGCAACACAGCCAGCATAACAATGCCCGTTTGGACCATTGGCATGCAAAGGACAACTGTCGTTATAGGATTGTCCTTGATCCCAACGCGACATAACAAAATATGGAATATCAGATATGTCTTTATTGGCCGAAAATCGTTCGTTTTCAATGTCGTTCCACATTGGATTTTGGATTGTGCGAGGTTCGTTCATTAACTGAATAATTTGTTCGGAATAACCATCGAGCCAGTATTTTAGAGCTGGTGCAATATTGTTTATGTCGAAGTTGTCGTCGGTTGAAAAACCAATAATTGGAAATGCACGTTCGTCGGCAGATACAATTACAAATCCACCTTGACTATAGGAAACAACAAACATACATTCGGTGTTTCGAAGGGTATAGCTACTTGTTATTTTTTCGGTTGAAAAAATTTTTTTTTGATTTTTTCCTAATTGATAATTAAAATAAGTATCTGCTATTGATTCTGCTTTTTTTCTATTAATTTTCTGTGCAGTAAGCAGAAATGGAAAAATTAAAAATATGGAACAAATTAGAAAGAATCGAGTGTAAAATTTTTTCATAATTATTTATTTGTATTGTTTTGTTTTAAAATCCAATCGGAAATAGTTTTTAATGCTTTTGGCGAAAATGTTTCCTCAATGCGTCCATATTCGCCAACTGAACCAGTTTTACAAGTTTGAAAAAGATGGTTTAACGAATCCATTTTCAGCAAAGTTACATTTTTGTTGTTTGACTTTTCAAAAATCTCTTTATATCTGGGCATGTTCTGATTATATGGCACTTGAAAGTCTTTTTCGCCAATTAAAACCATTGTGGGACATTTAACTTTTGACCAATATTCAGCAGGATCGAGTCGAATAAATGTTTCCATCCATGGCGATGAAAGTTGCATAATCCAAAGTTCGGCAATAGATTTGGTTATAGAATATTCTTTTGCTTTTTCTTCGCCTAATTCAGTAATTGCATTGTCGAAAAGATTTTTGATTTTTTCGACAAATTCTTTTTTGTCGGGAGTGTTTAAAAATATTTCAAAAATTTTCGTCCTAAATTGATAGTCGTATTGAATAAACGCAGAATCTTTGCCTGCTAATACATTCATTTCTTTTGCTTGTTCTAATAGTATATCGAGCCCTGGAACAGCACTTCCAGCTAATGAAACAAGAAATCCCACCGACTTAATTTTGGATGTTGCAATGGCAATTATAATTCCACCTTCGCTATGACCCATTAAGCCAATTTGTTTTGGGTTTAATCTTGAATCTTTTTGTATTACTTTAAAAATCTCCATTAAATCATCGGCAAAATCAATAGTGGATGCGGTAGAATAAGTTCCTGTTGATTTTCCAACGCCTCGTTCGTCGTATCTAAAAACAGCAATCCCTCGACGGGTAAAATAATCGGCAATAACCCAAAACGATTTGTGCATCAAAATTTCCGAATTGCGATCCTGTGGACCAGAACCACTAACTAATATAACTGCTGGAAAAGGTCCTTTTCCATTGGGCAAAGTTAATGTTCCTTCGATGCTCACATTTGCCTTTTTATGTTGAATTACCAACGTCTCGGAAGTGTATGAAAAAGGTGGTTTTGGAGTTTGAGGTCGAAAAACACGCAAAGGCGTATTTGTTTTAGTCATTACAAGCAAATTAGAATCCATAGTAGCACTCGAAAACCAATAACCAGATAAAACATTTGAACTTGTTTGAACCAATTTAACAATTGCTCCCATTTTTGGCAAAACCAAAATTAGGCTGTCGTTGCTAAATTTGGAACGTTGAGGTTTCGTATCAATCATGGCGATATCCGGAAAGCTAATTAAAATGGGATAAGCAGAATCGGGATAAATATCAAAAACTACATTAAAGGAATCTTTTTCAATTTCTATTGAACCTTGCCAGCTTCCTTTAATTTTTGAATAATCGGATTTTTGTGCCCAAAGTGTAATTGCAAGGCTGAAACAAATCACGAAAAACAGACGATAATATATTTTTTTTTCTATAGCCATGATGCAGTAATTAAGTCGATGTCTTGATATGGTATGTTATACATTTCGCCAAGGGCTTGATTGGTTAAAGCTCCTTTGTACAAATAAACTCCTTTTCGCAAACCAGCGTTTTGTTTTATCATGGTTTCAACCCCTCCAAATTCACAAATTTCCAGAACTGTATGTCCTAAATAATTGCTAAGGGCATACGAAGCAGTGTGTGGGACACGAGAAGCAATATTTGGAACACAATAATGTGTTACTCCGTGAATTCGAAAAGCTGGATCGGCGTGAGAGGTAACTCTTGAGGTTTCAAAACAGCCGCCTTGGTCGATGCTTACATCTATAATTACAGCTCCTTTTTTCATTTGTTTCACCATGTCTTCGGTAACTACAATTGGTGTTCTACCATTGTTATTTCGAAGTGCACCAATGGCTACATGGGCAGTTTTAAGCGATTTTAGAAGAATCTTTGGCTGGATAACCGAAGTGAAAATACGGGTATTTATGCTTGTTTGTAAGCGACGAAGTTTGTATAAATCATTGTCGAAAACTTTAACCAAAGCACCTAATCCAATGGCAGCTCGAGCAGCATATTCGCCAACTGTGCCAGCTCCAATAATAACAACTTCGGAAGGAGTTATGCCCGAAAAACCTCCCAACATATTTCCTTTTCCGTAATTTGTGTCTGCAAGATATTGAGCTGCAAGTAATATTGAAGTGTTTCCGGCAATTTCGCTTACTGCACGGGCTAATGGAAACGAATCGGCACTATCTTTAATAAATTCATAAGCTAATGCAATAACCTTCTTTTCCGAAAGTTTTTTAAAATAATTTGTTGTTTGAGCCGAAATATGTATTGCCGAAATAATTGTTTGTCCTTTTTTTACATAATCAATTTCGGACATTGATAGGGGAGATACTTTTACAATAATATCCGATTTTTCGTAAAGTTCTTGCACTTTAAATACAATTTGAGCACCCGCTTCGGCAAATTCGGTATCCTCAAAACAAGCTCCAACGCCAGCTCCTTCTTCCACAAGAACCCTAAAACCGTTTTCAACTAAAACATTTACAGCTTCGGGAACCAATGCAACTCTGTTTTCGTAATAACAAGTCTCTTTTGGTATTCCAATCGTAAGCGAATTGTTTTTAGTTCGAACATCCAACATCTCTTCTTGTGGCATTAAACCGATGTTGCTCATGTTTATTAAATTATTTTGATTGCTTTCCATGGCATAGTTTTATTTTAAAATTCAATATTTCGGATTTTCGTATTCTCATCGACACTAATTTTAACAACAACGGTATTTTCGGGTAAAATAAATGAAATAATATCGGGCCATTCGATAAAACAATAATTATCGCTGTAAAAATATTCTTCCGCACCAATTTGAATTGCTTCCTGAATGTTTTTTAATCGATATAAATCAAAATGATAGATAGGATTTCCTGTTTCGTCTTCGTATTCGTTTATAATTGTAAAAGTTGGACTTGAAACTACATTTGAGGATTTTAAAAACTTACAAAATTCCTTAATTAAGGTTGTTTTTCCAGCTCCCATTTCGCCATATATTGCAAAAATTCGATTGTCTTTATGTTTTTCTAATATAATTTTAGCAGCTTCTGGAAGTTGATTAATGTGATTGAGTGTGTAATTCATTGTTAATAATTATCGAGGAAATAGTTTAATAAATGGCACCAAGGCTTCTTCCATCGAGATTCCTCCATGTTGAAACGTATTTTTGAAATAATTCACATAATAATTGTAATTGTTTGGATAAGCAAAAAAGTCATTATTCCGACAAAAAACAAAGGAACTTGACAAGTTTTCGGTAGGTAAATATGCTTTTGCAGGATTTGTTATTTCAAACACCTCTTTTGGATTATATCCACCCAAACTTTTACCAACTTTGTAACGCAAATTAGAATTGGTGTTTTTGTCGCCCACAATTTTCACGGGGTTGTTTACTCTAATTGAACCATGATCGGCAGTAATTACAACTGGAATATTTTTTTCGGCTAAACGTTTCAATAAATCGAATAATGGCGAATGTTCGAACCACGAAACCGTAATTGAGCGATACGCAGCTTCGTCGGATGCCAATTCGCGGATAACCTCCACATCGGTTCGTGCATGCGAAAGCATGTCGATAAAATTGAAAATTACAACATTAATAAGGTTGTTCAAATGCTGATTTGTGTTTTCAACAAGTTTTTTCCCAAATTCTAAATTTAAAACCTTAGCATAGTGGTATTTTGAATGATGACCGTAGCGTTTTAAATATTCCGAAAACAGTTCGCTTTCAAATTTATTTTTATTCTCTTCCGACGACTCTTCTGTCCAAAATTGTGGATATTTCTTTTTAATTTCCGATGGCAACATCCCTGCAAACAAGGCATTTCGAGCGTAATGTGTGGCGGTTGGAAGAATGCTGCAATACATTGTATCTTCCTCCACTCTATAGTAATTCGAAATAATTGGTTCTAAAACCTTCCATTGGTCGTAACGAAGATTGTCGAGAACAATCAAATAAGTGGTTTTTTCCTTGTTTAACATCGGAAAAACCTTGTTTTTGAGTAAGGTATGCGATAAATCTGGTCGATTTTCGTTTTCGGGTTGAAGCCAATCCACATAGTTTTTTTGATAAAACTTCGAAAACTGCTGATTTGCTTCGTTTTTTTGATCTTGTAAAATGGAACCAATATGATTGTCATTTATTTTATCCAACTCAATATCCCAGTAAGTTAGCTTTTTGTATATTTCAATCCAATCGTTTGTCGAATTGGCTTCCATAATTTGCATACTAAGCTGGCGGAAATTTTGTTGATAGTTTTGAAGTTGCTTTTTAAACTTCAAATCTTTGTTTTCTATTATTTTTTTTAGGGTAAGTAAAATTTGGTTTGGGTTAACTGGCTTTATTAGATAATCGAAAATATTTGAACCCAAAGCGTCGTTCATAATTTCTTCTTCTTCGCTTTTTGTAATCATTACAACGGGCAACGAAGGCTTAATTTCATTAATTTGTGTCAAGGTTTCAATGCCACTAATACCTGGCATGTTTTCGTCGAGCAAAACTACATCAATTGAGTCTTGTTTAATAATGTCTATACCTTCCGAACCATTATTGGCGGTTAAAACGGTAAAACCTTTTTGCTCCAGAAACATTATATGAGGTTTCAATAAATCAATTTCATCATCCACCCATAAAATTTTAGTTTTAGTCATAAGAGATAGTTTGTAATTAAATTTCTAAGTTTGTATCCGAAATCAAGGTTTTATACAAAAATACTTGATTTTTTTGAATCCATCGACAGGATGTTAAAATAAAAATTACTTTTGATTATAATTAATTCATTTTCTGTGCTAAAACCTATCAATAAACGAAAAATAATAAACGATCCAGTACATGGATTTATTACTATTCCCGATGAATTTACATTTGATTTAATTGGTCATCCGTATTTTCAGCGATTACGACGAATAAAACAATTGGGACTTACAGGATTAGTTTATCCAGGAGCAGTTCACACTCGATTTCACCATGCTTTAGGAGCCATGCATCTAATGATGTTGGCAATTGATACCTTAAAAATGAAAGAAGTTGAGATTAGCGAAAAAGATGCTTTGGCGGCTTACAATGCAATTTTATTGCACGATATTGGTCATGGTCCTTTTTCGCATGCTTTGGAACAATGTATTGTTCACAATGTTAACCACGAAGATTTGACCGCTATTTTTATGACGAGCATCAATAATCAATTTGATGGCAAACTTTCCGACTCCATTAAAATATTTTCAAATAATCATCCTGCAAAGTTTCTTCATCAATTGGTTTCGAGTCAATTAGATGTGGATAGGCTCGATTATCTTTCGCGAGATAGTTTTTTTACAGGAGTTTCGGAAGGAATTATTGGCACCGAACGAATTATTAAAATGCTAAATGTTGCCGATGGGAATTTGGTTGCGGAGGTAAAAGGGATTTATTCCATCGAAAAATTTATTATTTCGCGTCGATTAATGTATTGGCAAGTATATCTTCACAAAACAGTTATTGCTGCCGAACAGTTGTTGGTGAAAATTTTGAAAAGAGCCGAGTTTTTGGTTAAAAATGGCTTCGAAATTAAGGTTAGCGATAATCTTCGATTCTTTTTCGAAAATACGTTTACAATAGATGACTTTAAAAACAATCCAATCCTTCTCGAAAATTTTGCACAGCTCGACGACGGCGATATTATGTTTAATATTAAAAGTTGGCAAAGTAATTCGGATTACATCCTTTCGGTATTAAGTAAAAATTTAATCAACCGTCAACTTTTTAAAGTTCAAATTCAGGAAGAGCCTTTTTCGGACAGTATGATTGATGAATTGACAGATATATTTTGCTTGGAGCACCATTTAAGTAAGGAAGATGCTAAATATTTTGTGTTTTCGGATACGATTTCAAATAAAACTTATTCGGCTAATGGCGAAGCTATTCAAATTTTGATGCAAAACAACACAATTAAAGGAGTTGAAGAGGTTTCTAACCAACTCAAAAATTTCAACTTCACCGAATCTACCACAAAATATTATCTATGCCACCCGAAAGGCTTAAAATAAAATTACTCAAAACATTAGAACAAGAATGATTTTTTTACTAAGTTTACGCAATATTAATACAAACGAATGGAATTAAAATTCACTGTACAACAAATCTGCGAATTGATTAACGGCACTGTTGAAGGGAACAAAGAAGCTACTTTATATCGATTAGACAAGATAGAAGAGGGTGCCGAAGGAGGACTGTCATTTTTAGCAAATCCAAAATATAACCATTATATTTACACTACAAAAGCTACTGCTTGTATTATTAGTAGCGAGTTTGTGTGCGATCAACCAGTTTTAACTACTTTAATAAAAGTTTCCGATCCATACATGGCTTTTGCAAAATTGCTTGAGTTTTACAATTCGATGAAAGCAATAAAAAAAGGAATTTCAAAAATGTCTTTTATAGCCGAAACATCAATAATTGGCAACGATTGTTACGTGGCTGAATTTGTTAGTATTGGCGAAAATTGTAAAATTGGCAACAACGTTCAATTGTTTCCGCATGTAGTTATTGGCGATAATACTGTTATTGGCGACAATACCGTGCTTTTTGCAGGGGTAAAAGTTTACGACTCGATGGTTATTGGCGATTACTGTACAATTCATGCTGGAGCGGTAATTGGAGCAGATGGATTTGGCTTTGCACCACAACAGCAAGATGTTTTTAAAAAAGTTGCTCAAATTGGAAATGTAATAATTGAAGATTGGGTTGAAATTGGTGCAAACACTTGCGTGGATAGAGCTACAATAGGTTCTACAATTCTACGTCGTGGAGTAAAATTGGATAATTTGATTCAAATTGCACACAATGTAGAAGTTGGGCAAAATACCGTAATGGCAGCATTATCGGGTATTGCAGGTTCGTCAAAAGTTGGTAAAAACTGTATGATTGGTGGTCAAGTTGGTATTTCTGGTCATTTAAAAATTGCCAATGAAGTAAAAATGGGAGCTCAAACCGGGGTGTCGCATAGTGTAAACACCGAAGGTGCAATTTTAATGGGTGCTCCAGCAATTGATGCCTCTATTTTTCGCAAGTCTGTCGTTATTTTCAGGCAACTTCCCGAATTGTCAAAACGATTAGATAAACTTGAGAAAGAAGTGAATTCAATAAAATAGATTTTTTTTAGCAATTAAATATTATCTTTGCATCTGCTATGAATATATATCAGAAAACTCTAAAAGCTGCTTTTACCATTGTTGGAGTAGGCTTACATACTGGTAAAAATGTTACTATGACATTTAAACCAGCACCAGTAAATCATGGTTTTGTATTTAAACGCATCGATTTACCCAAACAACCTTTAATTAATGTAGATGCCGATAATGTTTTTGACACTTCGCGTGGAACATCTATTAAGCAAAACAATGCCGAAGTTAGAACCATCGAGCATCCAATGGCTGCTTTGGTTGGAATGCAGGTAGATAATGCGTTAATTGAAATTGACTGTGTGGAAACTCCAATTTTAGACGGGAGTGCTCGTTTTTACGTGGAGGAAATTCAAAAAGTAGGCGTAGTTGAACAAGATGCCAAAAAAGAATTTTTTGAAATTACAAAAAATATCACCTTTCATAATCCGGAAAAAAAAGTAGAAATTATTGCTATTCCTGCCGATGATTTCCGAATTTCGGTTATGGTTGATTACGACTCGGAGGTGCTCACCAATCAGCATGCTTCATTATATGATATTGAAGAGTTTCCAAAAGAGTTTTCAAAATGCAGAACATTTGTTTTTTTACACGAACTCGAACATCTTATTAAACACGATTTAGTAAAAGGTGGAGATATTAATAATGCGATTGTTTTTGTAGATAGATTGATTAAAAAAGACGAATTAAAACGTTTGGCGAAATTTTTTAATCGTCCCGAAATTCAAGTTCGAGATCAAGGAATTTTAAACAATGTTGAACTCTATTTTAACAATGAACCTGCTCGACATAAATTATTGGATTTAATTGGTGATTTGGCAACAATTGGCATGGCTATTAAAGGACATATTATTGCTATTCGACCAGGACACATGTCAAATATTGAATTTGCAAAGCTTATTAAAAAACAAATAAAACAGGAAAAAAGCATTCCTTTTTTCGATTTGGAAACGCCTCCTGTATATGATATTAACGACATAAAAAGAATGTTGCCCCATCGACCTCCATTTTTATTAATAGATAAAATTATCAAAATGACCGATAAATCGGTGGTTGGGGTAAAAAATGTTACTATTAATGAACCTTTTTTTGTAGGTCATTTTCCAGAAGAACCAGTAATGCCAGGTGTTTTGCAAATTGAAGCAATGGCTCAATGTGGGGGCATGTTAGCTCTAAGTTCGGTTCCCGACCCCGAAAATTACACTACATACTTTATGAAAATTAATGAGGTTAAATTCAGGAGTAAAGTAGTTCCTGGTGATACGTTAATTTTTTCTTTGGAATTATTATCTCCAATTCGCCGTGGATTATGCCACATGAAGGGCATGGCTTATGTTGGTAATAAAGTAGTAATGGAAGCAGAACTTTTAGCACAAATAACTAAAAAAACAGAATAGTTATATGATAAGTAACTTAGCAGTAATTCATCCGAATGCAAAAATCGGAAACAACGTTATAATAGAAGCATTTACAACCATTCATTCGGATGTAGAAATTGGCGATGATTGTTGGATAGGATCTAATGTTAGTATAATGGATGGTGCACGAATAGGTAAAAACGTGAAAATCTTTCCAGGAGCTGTTATTTCTGCTGTTCCCCAAGATTTAAAATATAGAAATGAGCCTACAAAAGCAATAATTGGAAATAATACCATTATTCGCGAATATGTTACCGTGAACAAAGGAACAACTGCCAATTTTGAAACGGTGGTTGGCGATAATTGTTTGCTAATGGCTGCCGCTCATATTGCACACGATTGCATTATTGGCGATAACTGTATTTTGGCTAATTGTGCTCTTTTAGCTGGACATATTACCATTGAAGATTGGGCCATAATTGGTGGACTAACGGCAATTCATCAGTTTGTAAAAATTGGCAAACACACCATGATTTCTGGAGGTTCTCTTGTTCGTAAAGATGTGCCACCATATGTTAAAGCTGCTCGTGAACCTCTTTCTTATGCTGGTGTTAACTCCATTGGATTACGTCGCAGAGGCTATTCTAACGAACAAATTGTAGAAATTCAAAATGTATATCGTCATATTTACCTCAGCAAACTAAATGTAAGTAAAGCCGTTGCTCAAGTTGAAGCTTTGATGCTTCCATCTCCCGAACGCGATGAAATATTAAGTTTCATAAACACGTCTAACCGTGGAATTATGAAAGGATACAACGGCAGAAGTGAATAATTTGTGCATTAAATAAATTACTTTGCAAACTTTGATTTACCTTTGGGATTAAATAATATTCAAATCGATGCAATTAATTACCCAAGAAATGTGGATGCTGATAATTCCAATTGTGGTTTTACAGTTTTTTTTAAGTATTATGGCTCTGCTCGATATTCGTAAACGCGATAGCGTTAAAGGTGGAAATAAAACACTTTGGGTTGTCGTTATCCTTTTCTTTGGTATTATTGGACCTTTAGTTTATTTTGTTTTAGGTCGAAAGGAGTAATATGTTTGCCATTGAAACCAAAAATTTAAGCAAGCAATTCAAGCATCAAAAAGCCTTAAATGAGGTTAATATTCAAATACCCGAAGGAAGTGTTTTTGGCTTGCTTGGACCTAATGGAGCTGGTAAAACTACCTTTTTACGAATTGTAATGGGTTTTGCAAAAGCTAGCGAAGGAGATATAATAATACATGGAAAATCAATACTTAATGGAAAATCCGACTACAAAAAAAGTTTGGGATTTTTAAGCGATGTTCCTGCTTTTTACCCTTGGATGAAAGCTAAAGATTACCTCCAATTTGTTGCCGAACTTAGTAATTTAGATAAAAAAATCATTTCGGAAAGAGTAAATGAATTGCTTAAAACAGCAGGATTAAACGACGTAAATACACCTATTTCGGGATATTCAAGAGGAATGAAACAGCGATTGGGAATAGCTCAAGCACTTATTCATAAGCCAAAAATTGTATTGCTGGATGAACCAACTTCTGCCCTCGACCCCATTGGTCGTAAAGAAGTTTTAGAAATGATTTCGGGATTTGCAAACGATATTACCGTGGTTTTTTCTACCCATATTTTGACCGATATCGAGCGAGTTTGTAATCACGTTGCAATACTTAATCATGGGAATTTGATTGTTCAAGAGTCGATGTCGAGTTTAAAAACAAAATATGCCGAGGCGATAATTAAAATTCAGATTGAAGGAGACGAATCGATTTTTTTGCAAAAGTTAAATCAACAAGCTTGGTTTATTCAAAGCGAAAAAAAAGATGAAAGCCTAATGCTTTTGGTTAAAAATATTTCGGAAGCACGATGTAAAATCCCACAAATCGTTAGTGAATTAGGTTTTGGAATAATTCGTATGGAACAAGCCGAAATTAAATTGGAAGATATTTTTGTAAATCTGATACATAAAAAGGATGTATAAAATACTGCTAAAAAAGGATATTACTGAAATTTTAAAAACTTACAAATTGTTTGTTGTTCCGGCAATATTTCTGTTTTTTGGTTTTACAAGTCCAATTACTGCCAAATTTATGCCCGAATTTATTAAATCGATGGCAGATAGTGGTTTTAAATTTGAACTTCCAACACCAACATGGATAGATGCCTTCGAACAGTTTTTTAAAAATCTAAACCAAATTGGAATGCTTGCCATTATTTTAACCACAATGGGAACAATTGCCGAAGAAAAATCAAAAGGAATTATTCATTTAATTTTATCTCGTTCGGTAAGACGCTGGAATATTATTCTTTCAAAATTCACAGCTTCGGCATTGCTACTTGCTTTTTCGCTGTTTTTGGGTTTTATAGCTTGTGGTTATGGTACATTTATCCTTTTTAACGACATCCTCTTTCAAGATGTTCTTTTTGCTACATTTTTATATTTTGTATATGCATTATTTATTCTTTCGCTCACTGTTTTTGCCAGTGCTATTACTCGTTCAACTACTGTTGCAGCGGCTATTTCAATCGGTGGATTTTTGTTTTTTTCAATTTTATCATCCATTCATCCAACCTTAGCAAAATATTCTCCTGGTGGATTAACCAATTCCATTCATCTTGCCATCACACATTCGCTTGATTATGAAAATGTAATAGTTACTTTATCTATTTCTATTGGACTCTCTTTTTTGTTTTTATTAGCAGGAAATTATGTTTTTTCAAAACAGGAGATATAGCTGAAAACAAATAAAGATTTAATTATGCCTATTGTTATTACAAAACATGTAATATAATTTTATTTTTGTACGTTAATTATACCCACTAAAATCCTTAATTATGAAAAAATGTAATCTTTCACTTTTAGTAGTTGTGTTTTTTTGCTTTTATTCATTGGGATATGCCCAAACACTAAAAGGAGTAAAAATGCCAAAAGGATTTGTTTATATCCCTCAAGGAAATTTTGTTTTTGAAAAGGACACCATTAGTGTAAATGGTTTTTATATGTATAAAACCGAAATTACAAATATCGATTACCGAAAGTTTTTATATGATTTACAAAAACAAGGAAAGACCAAAGAGCTTTTAATTGCGATGGTTGATACTGCTAAATGGCGTTCGAAAGATGCATACAACGAACCATATGTAAGTTATTACTTTAGTCATCCAGCATATAGTCATTATCCGTTAGTTAACATAACATACGAAGGAGCACTTCTATATTGCGAGTGGTTGAGTGAAAAACTAAATGAATTTAATCAAGGCAAGTTTGGCATAAAAGTTCGTTTGCCATTGCGATCCGAATGGGTTTATGCAGCAAGTAACGGCGGAGCAACAAGTCCGTATTCGTGGGGTGGACCATATCTTCGAAATAATAAAGGTTGTTATTTGTGTAACTTCCGAGATGTTGGAGAGGAAAATATTAGGTATAATAAAGATAAAAAAAGCATAGAAATTGAACCTGGTTCCTATAGTTGTGGTGGTGCTGCGGATATCACAGCTGTAGCTGCTTCTTATTTTCCAAATAAATTTGGTTTGTATAATGTCAACGGAAATGTTGCAGAAATGGTTCTTGAAAAAGGAGTTGCTGTTGGTGGAAGCTGGAAATCGTATGGTTATGAAGTTCGTAACGAAAGTGTGGAAAATTATACCGAAGCAGACACACATATTGGTTTTAGACCAGTGGTTACGGTTTCGGTAAAAAGATGATTTAGAATAAATGGAAGCACTTTATTCACAAAAAGTATTTTTTTGAGTTTCTTCACGGTAAAAAAACTGTCGTTTACCCCAGCGATTTGTCATTCCGAGACTTCATACAAAAATTTGGAAATAAAGGGTTAATGACATTAGGAGAATTTACCGACCTTTGCAACTTCACATACACAGTGTAGCCGAGTTCCGAATAGTGCTTTTTGCCTGCTTCCTAGTGTGGCTCCAAATGATAGAGAAATAAAGTATGGTGCTTCTTTTATAGAATGTCCGCATGGTAGTCTGTCAATCTTAAAAGCTGTTCATTTGGGTGTATGTTTTTTGTATAATTAAAAACAAAAATTTTATGGAAAAAATTAGAGAAAATTGTGCTGGCATTGATATTGGTGCCGAAAGCGTATTTACTTCTGTGGAAGGACAGCCAGTTGTTAGATTTTTATCATTTACTGAAGACTTTTATAAGCTCAGGGATTATTTCTTAAAACATAACGTTACTTCCGTAGCAATGGAAGCTACAGGTGTTTATTGGGTTATTTTGTATGATATATTACAAGAAGCTGGCTTAGACACATGGTTGGTTGATGGACGGCAAACCAAGCAAGTTCCTGGCAGGAAAACGGATGTAAAAGATTGCCAATGGATTCAACAAATACACAGTTATGGACTTTTAAATAGGTGCTAAGTTGCTGAGGGGAATATTCAGGAACTTCAAAAACAAAAAAGAAGAAGTCTTAAAATCTTTGGAGGGCAAATATAGTGAAGCACATTTATTTGCTTTAAAACAGGCTTATGAAAGCCATCTGTTCTAAATAAATATGATCTAAGTACATGACAAAAAATTAAAAACGCCTATTTTGTCCTGAGAATGAGCATTTAAGAGTATCGTAGCAATATATTCTAATCCATGCTTCACAAAGCTTTTTGCTCGATTACCGTGTTTTAACAATCTTATTTCTTTGAT
>JBBQWB010000068.1:0-17042 GCA_038210985.1 Bacteroidales bacterium | reverse complement strand
AAGGTGGAACGAGTAATTTGCAAGGAAAAACCATTAAAAACATAGCCATTGCTTGGATAATAACAATTCCAGTAACGATTGGTTTATCTTGTGGATTGTTTTTACTCTTCCGTTCATTTGTAAATTAATGCTTACTTATTTGAAAACGCCAAATATTTTCTGGTCTGGCTTAAGATAAAGGGAATATATGAATATTATTTAGCTACACAATTATCAAAAAACGAACTTCCATTTGATTAGTGAAAAAATCAAAAAAAGTTGGGGTCAATTTACTCCATTATTTATAAAATAAAAATGTATCTTTGCAGTCCGAAAATAAAAATTAATAGTAATAAATAGCTTTACAATGAACTGTACTACTGAAAACATTAACAACTTAGAATTAGGCGTGATTATCGATATTGAGCCTATTGACTATCTTAATTCAGTTGAATCTGAAATAAAAAAACAACGTCAAAAAGCAAACATTCCAGGTTTTCGTCCAGGACATGTGCCAGTGGGAATGATAAAAAAGATGTACGGCAAATCAATTAAAGCAGATATCATTAACAAAATGGTTGCCGATAAACTAGATGAATACGTAAAAGAAAATAAAATTACATATTTGGGCGAACCTCTTATCAATGAAGAAAAATCAATCATTGATATTGATAACGATGTTAACCAACGTTTTTATTTTGAATTAGGTATTCAACCTGAAATTGATATAGCTCAAATTAAATTAGGTGCAATCAAACAATATCAAATCGAAGCTACTGAAACACAAGTTTCGGAAGAGATGGAACAATTAACAAAACGTTACGGAAACGTTAGTGAGCCCGAAACAATTAATGAAACCGACTTAGTGATGGGCAATTTTGTGTATGTTAATGAAGATATAGAATCGAAAGAGACATCCATATTTATCGATTTAATTACCGATAAAAAGATAAAAAAACAATTTGTTGGAAAAGCTCCAAAAGATGTGATAACATTTGATGTTAAAAATGCATTTGAAGACAAAAAACATATTGCCAAGGTTTTAAACATTAAAGAAGATGAAATTGAATTGGCAAAATCCGAAATTTCATTTACAGTTAAAAACATCAGTCGTTTAACTCCTTCTGAAATTAATGAAGAGCTATTTGCAAAAGCATTCCCCGATAAGGGACTAAAAACGGAAGCTGAATTTAAAACCACGATAAAAGAAACTATCGAAAAAGAATTTATTCAATATTCGGAACGCAAATTTGTAGATGAAACCGTAAAAGAATTAATCGAAAAAGCAAGTTTTGAATTGCCTTCTGATTTTCTAAAAAAATGGCTACTTCGCACCAATGAAAACATTACAAGCGAAAATATCGATTCTGAATACGAAAAAATGGAAAAATCGATTAAATGGCAGTTAATTGAAAATGTTTTAGTAAAAGAGAATAAAATTTATATCGAAATAGAAGACGTTAAGTCATACATTCGTAATTTCTATAGTGGATATTTTAAATCAGCCGAAGAAGTTGCGGATGAAAATATAGTTAACGAAAATCTTGAAAAAATTGTAGAAGAAGCAATTAAAAACAAAGAAGACGTAAAAAAGATTTATGAAATGTTATTTGATAAAAAAATCACCGAAGCAATCAAAAATTTGGTAAAACCAAAAGCAAAAAAGATTAGTTTTGATGAGTTTATTAAATTATAAATCCAAAAAATAATCTTATGGACAGCAAAGAATTTAAAAGATACGCAACAAAGCATTCTGGAATAAGCAGTTTGAATTTTGAGCGTTACACTTCAATGATAAATAATAGTTACATTTCTCCAACCATTATCGAAGAACGACAATTAAACATTGCTACAATGGATGTATTTTCTCGATTAATGATGGACAGAATCATCTTTTTGGGAGTTCCAATATACGATGACGTAGCAAATATCATTCAAGCACAATTATTATTTTTAGAATCTGTGGATCCTAAAAAAGACATTCAAATTTATTTAAATTCTCCAGGTGGTTCTGTACATGCTGGATTGGGAATTTACGACACAATGCAATATATAGCACCCGATATTGCCACCATTTGCACAGGCATGGCAGCTTCGATGGGAGCAGTTTTATTGTGTGCCGGAGCCAAAGGTAAACGTACTGCATTAAAACATGCACGGGTAATGATTCATCAACCAATGGGCGGAGCCGAAGGTCAAGCAACCGATATCGAAATAACTGCTCGTGAAATTCAAAAATTAAAAAAAGAACTTTACGAAATTATTGCGTATCATTCTGGACAAGAATACGATAGAATTTGGGCTGATGCCGATCGCGACTATTGGATGATTGCTCAAGAAGCACTCGATTATGGAATGATTGACGAAATTTTAGAGCGAAAAAAATAAAAAACTCTTTCAAAAATTAAAAAAGCCGGCACTGCATTTTCCGGCTTTTTTAATAAAAATACAACAACAAAAGGTTATGGCTAAACAAAAAAATATAAACGAATATTGTTCATTTTGTGGCGAAAAAGCAAGCAAAGAACGCATATTATTTAATGCCGACAGTGCTACTATTTGCGAAGAGTGTGTTAAACATGCAAACACTATTCTGGAAGAAAATATAAAATTTAGAAAAAAAACCACCTCCGATTTTAAATTATATAAACCTGCCGAAATTAAAGCATTTTTAGATCAGTACGTAATTGGTCAGGAAAACGCAAAAAAAACGCTTTCGGTAGGAGTTTACAATCACTACAAACGAATTAATTACCAATCCACCGATGATGTAGAAATTGAAAAATCGAACATTATTATGATTGGCGAAACTGGCACAGGAAAAACTTTAATTGCCCGTACCATTGCAAAAATGCTCGATGTTCCATTTTGCATTGCTGATGCTACGGTTTTTACCGAAGCTGGCTATGTTGGGGAAGACGTAGAAAGCATTTTAACTCGTTTGCTTCAAGCTGCCGACTATAATGTGGAGCATGCTGAAAAAGGGATTGTATTTATTGACGAAATTGATAAAGTTGCACGCAAAAGCGACAACCCTTCCATTACTCGGGATGTTTCGGGCGAAGGTGTTCAACAAGCTTTACTTAAACTTTTAGAAGGTGCTAAAGTGAATGTTCCACCTCAAGGTGGACGAAAACATCCAGAACAAAAATTTACAGAGATTGACACTCAAAACATTTTATTTATTGCTGGTGGCGCTTTTGACGGAATCGAAAAACGAATCGCATCGCGTTTAAATACAAATATTATTGGGTACACTAATAAAACCGAAACCGTTGACAAGTCAAACTTAATGCAGTATATATCGGCTCAGGATTTAAAAAGTTTTGGACTGATACCCGAATTATGTGGCAGGTTTCCAGTAGTTACGTATCTGAATCCTTTGGATAGAGAAACCTTGAAACTTATTTTAACCCAACCCAAAAATGCTTTGATTAAACAATATATCAAAATTTTTGAACTGGATAATATTAAACTAGTTTTTGAAGAATCTGCCCTTGATTTTATTGTGGACAAAGCCGTTGATTTAAAACTTGGAGCCCGTGGATTACGTTCAATTATTGAAGTAATTATGATAGATGCAATGTTTGACTTACCTTCACAAAATAAAATTCGCGAATTTATAGTTACAAAAGAATATGCTCAATCTAAAATATTTGACATCCATTTTAAAGCTTCTTAATAAACTCATAATCCTAATATTTCTCTGCTTGGCATAGTTCTTGATTTTTTGTTTTTTTCAATTTACGTCGATGAAACAATATATTGCAACCATTTTTTGTTTATTTATTCTTGGAAGTGTCTTTTCGCAAGTAACTTCTGATAGAATTGTTGCAGCGACCATATTAAATGGCGATACCATCCCCTATCTTACCTTACGTGAAGTTACCATTGTATCGTGGAAACCATTCAGAACTGTAGCCGAAGAACAAGCTTACAAGCGTTTAATAAACAATGTTAAACGTGTTTATCCGTATGCAAAAATTGCTGCTGCTCGAATGAAACATTACGACAAATTAGCACAACAAGCATCCTCAAATCGCGAAAAGAAACGAATAAATAAAATGGCTGAAGATGACATCAAAGCTCAATTTGAAAACGACATTAGAAACATGACCCAATCGCAAGGTGCTCTGCTCATAAAAATAATTGACAGAGAAACAGGAAGGTCTTCTTACGATATAATTGCCGACACAAGAGGTCGATTTAGGGCTGTTTTTTGGCAATCGTTTTCGTATTTTTGGGGCGTTAATTTAAAACAACAGTACAATCCTTTTGGCGAAGATAAAGACGTTGAAACTATTATTAACATGATTAATTCTGGACTTTTATAACAATTAAAAAATTGTATCATGAAAACAAAATACAAACTTCCGATACTTATTTGCAACCTCCTAATTGCAATTATTTTTAGTGGCTGTGTATCTTCCGAACGCTTACTCGAAAAAGGAGATTACGATGCAGCATTTGAAAAATCATTAAAAAAAATTCAACGAAACCCTGATAAAACAGGTGAATTTTCAATTTTAAAAAAAGCATATACCTTTGCCCAACGTAGCGACTCGGACAAAATTGAGGAATATCGCAAATCGGGACAACCAAATATTTGGGGAAATGTGTATCAGCTTTATTCAAGCCAAAACCAACGTCAAGGTAAAGTTAAATCCCTGCCTTATAAAGTTCAAAGTTCATTAGGTTTACCCGAACAAGATTACAAATTGGGAATGGAGGATGCACGACTAAAAGCTGCTGAGTATCACTATGCTCTAGCTCAACAATTGCTCAATCAAAAGGACAAACGTAAAGCACGCGATGCATATCAGGAGCTTAATAACGTAGATTATTATATAGCAAACTACAAAGATGTTAGCTCGCTTAAAACTAAAGCTTTAAACCAAGGTAAAATATTTGTTTTAATTCGCGTGGATAATGGAACAAATAATCAAGTACCAAATGAGTTTATAACTGAGCTGGAACGAATAAATACTTCTCGTTTAAATAGCACTTGGGTTTTGTACGACTTAAATAACGATGCAAATAAATGTTATGATTTTAATCTTTTGATTAATGTCCAAGAAGTAAGAATAAGTCGCGAATTAGTAAAGGAAAATAATTACTCTTTTGATAAAGAAGTGGAAGATGGCGTTCAACCAAAACTCGACCGCAATGGTATTGTTTTAAAGGACTCTATTGGAAATATCCTCTACGAAAAAAGGTATCGAAAAATTTATTGTTATGTGCGTGATTTAGAACAACATAAAGAATCATACGTAAACGTAACGGTTTCATACTACGACAATATTTCACACACTTTAATAAAAAGTTCAAATTTAGATGGAGGATTTGCGTTTAACCACATTGCAACAACTGCAAACGGTGATTTGAGCACTTTACCAAGCAATATTCGACGCAGATTAGGTTCTATGCCTGCCCCTTTCCCAAGCGATTTTGATATGCTAATGCAAGTATCGTTCGTTCTAAAAGATAAAATAAATTCATATCTTCAAACTAACACTCGCATTATATACTAAAATTTATTTTTCAAGATTGATTTAATCATGGCTAAAAAAGTTTTATTTCTCGACACTACTCATCCTATTTTATACGAAAAGCTGAAAGAGTATGGATTTGAAATACACTTTGATTTTGAGAGTAAAGAAGATGAATTAATTTCTAAAATTTCAGAATATCAAGGAATAATTATTCGTAGTAGAATTAAAATAACATCAAAATTAATCCAACATGCTAGCAATCTAAAATTCATTGGTAGAGTTGGTTCGGGTTTGGAGAATATTGACATTAATTTTGCTCAACAAAAAGGTATTTACTGTTTAAATTCGCCCGAAGGAAACCGTGATGCCGTTGCCGAACATGCATTAGGAATGCTTTTGTGCTTAAACAACAAAATAATAAAATCCGACCAGGAAGTTAGAAATGGAATTTGGCTTAGGGAAGAAAATAGAGGAAGTGAAATTGCGGGTAAAATGGTCGGTATTATTGGGTTTGGAAATATGGGCAGTGCATTTGCACAGCGCTTAAGAGGCTTCGATTGTAGTATTTTAGCCTACGACAAATACAAAACTAACTACGCTCCTACATACGTTCGTGAAGCTAGTATGACAGAGATTTTTGAGCAAGCAGACATTATTAGTTTTCATATTCCATATAATTCTGAAACCCATTATTTAATAAACCAAAGTTTTATTGAAAGTTTTCAAAAAAACATTATTATTATAAATACTTCCAGAGGTAAAGTTTTAAACACCAATGATTTAGTCGCCCAGATGGAGTTAAATAAAGTTACTGGTGCATGCTTAGATGTGTTGGAATATGAAACAACAAATTTGCAAAATTTAGCCATCAATCAATGGACTGACGCTATGGTTCGACTTTCTAAAATGAAAAATGTGGTGTTAAGTCCACATATTGCTGGCTGGACGCACGAATCTAACATTAAGCTTTCGCTAATATTAGCCGAAAAAATTAAATCGTTAAATATCGATTAGCGAATCAGATGCACCTTGTTGATAATTCGCCGAGGCAAACCAACAAGGGCAAAAGCGGATGCTTCGACTTCGCCGTGGCGAATCAGCATGACCGCAAATAAGCAAAGCTAGTGTCTAAATAAATTAACAATATACGGTTGTGTGTCAAGGTATTATAAAATTCCGTCATTGGTAGTCCGACTACTAGCGGATGCATGACAAAAATAAATACACTGTGAAACACTGTGCCTTTCTCAATAGCGAACAGTTCGCCGCGGCGAACTGTGTAATAATTGTTTGTGTTCCTTTACGTTAAAAAAGCTGTAAGTCTAAATATTTTTTTTTAATTTTAGCAACATATTACTTCAAATCTCAATTTTCGATTCATAAATTGATTAATTTTATCAAAAAAAATAAAAATGCACAGATTATTAATCTTTTTTGGGATTTTGTTTTTATTCACATCCTGCGAAAAAACTTTAGATGAAAAAAACTTAACTGAAGGTTACAAACCTATTTACATGGATTACTCAAACATCCAAAACATTATATCATTGCGACCTGTAAACATCGTTAATACTGGAAAGATTTATCTTTATCAGAACTATGTTTTTATTAACGAACGTGGCCGAGGAGTTCATGTGATTGACAACAGCAATCCACAAAATCCACTTAATATTAAATTTTTGAGTATTCCAGGTAATTATGATATTTCGATTCGCAACAACATCCTTTTTGCCGACAATGCCACTGACTTAGTTGCAATAAACATTTCTAACTTGGATAATATCTATGTTACAAAACGAATTCCAAACGTATATGCACCATACAGTCAGATGTTTCCCGATTTTGTAAATGGTTATTTTGAGTGTGTGGATACCACAAAAGGTTTCGTGGTTGGCTGGTATAAAACCATGTTAAATGATCCCAAGTGTTTTAGGTAATAAAAACGTTCAAATATGAATAAATCAAGTATATTTTTCACCATTTTGTTTAGTTTCTTTTGCATTCTTTCGTGTCAAAAAGAAACTTTTGATAAGTCCTCTTCTTCCACTGGAAAAGGTGGTTCTATGGCAAAATTCACAATAGTTGGAAACAGTTTATATGTCATCGACAATCAACGATTAAAAGTATTCGATATTTCGGACGAATCACAACCTTTGTACGTGCAAGACTTTTTTGTTGGATTAAACATTGAAACAGTTTTTGCCGATGGAAACTATCTTTATATTGGATCTCAAGATGGAATGTATATTTACGATATTTCTAATCCAAATATTCCTCAGTATTTATCGCGATTTGCTCACATTGTAAGTTGCGACCCAGTAGTTACAAACGACACGCTTGCTTTTGTTACCCTAAGAAGTGGCTCTAATTGCCGCAACTCAAATATGTCGAACCAGCTAGACATAATCGACATTAAGGATAAAGCAAATCCTACATTATTGTATTCGTACCAAGTTGACGAACCTTGGGGATTAGCCATCGACAGTTGCTATTTATTTATTTGTCATGGTACACAAGGTGTGAGAGTTTATAATTTTAGCCGTATAGATGCAATTGAAACCATTGGTAGAATTCCTAATATTGAAACGTTCGACGTTATAACACACAATAAAACCCTCTTCGTAATTGGTGCTAAAGGCTTATATCAATACAATTATCAAAACATCGATTCTATTTTTAAAATTTCTCAAATTTCACTTGAACGTTAATTTAAACCTATGAAGAAAATATTTTTATTTATTGCTATTTTGATTAACTGTTTGCTTCATTTACACTCTCAAAAAGAGCTGAGCAACAATAAAATAATGCTAAAATGGAATTTATCTTCACTTGTTGATTACACACCATCGCTTCAATTTGGGGTTCAATATCATATCATTGATAAGTTTCATTTACAAAATGAAGTTGGATTTATTTCACATTATTTTTCACCTTTTTGGGAATCTGAATCGGATTTGATTGGATTAAGAATTAAAAACACAATTAAGTACTATCTGCCTACTTTTTCGAAAAGAGTTCCTTTATATGTAGGATTTGATTTTTTATACAAATACATTAAATACAATCAACTTCGTCAATATTCGATGTATCAAAACTCATACTTTCAAATGATGTATATCGAACGAACAAAAACAGTTTTTGCTGGAACTTTACTTTTTGGATTTGAGCCTTTTATCATCGAAGACAAACTGTTTTTAGACATATATGCTGGTGTTGGTTACCGTCACTTATTTATTGATGATAGTGCTCCTCCTGCTAATGCGGTTGAAGCTTTTTTTGGAGACAATTTATTTAGAAGAGGTGAAGGAGTTTATCGAATGCCGAATATTTCTCTTGGAATACGATTAGGGCTTGTGATAAATAGAAATATAAACAAAGAATAAATAGTCTTAGAAAAAATCAATTGCTTTATTTTTATCTATAAAAGGTTTCCTTTGTGTTCTTTTGCGGCAACAATTGTCATTTACCCCAGCGAATTTTCATTCCGATACGTAGTGAGAAATCTATAAACGTAATAGATGCTTACGCTCCAATACGTTTCTCCGACCAATGGCGGATGCATGACAAACATAAGAGCTTTGTGGTAAATATTCTCGTTTACCACAGCGATTTATCATTCCGACACGTAGTGAGGAATCTATAAACGAAATAGATGCCACGCTCCACTACGTTTCTCCGACCACTGGCGGATGCATGACAAGTCCAGATGCTTACGCTTCACTACGTTTCGCTCAGCATGACAAGCTATAACTTTGCTTATTCTTTACTTTAAGTGTATTAGTATAAAAACCTGTAAATCAATTAATTTGCTTTTTTAAATCCAACTCTTCGTAGATAGAATTTTGGCTTTTATATTCTGGCACCATTTCTTTCATTTTCGAAACAATTTCGACATTCAAATTACAGTTTTCCGAAATTAGTGCATCAATTTTTGGAGAAATTTCATCAAATTCGTAATCTCTTACCTTAGCTAATAATATTTGTTGGTGTGAAGTAGGAATAGTATTTTCGGCATCGGCTAACAATTCTTCATAAAGCTTTTCGCCAGGACGAAGTCCAGTATATTTAATTTGGATATCCTTTCCAAGAGTTAAGCCCGAAAGTCGAATCATTTTTTTAGCTAAATCGACAATTTTAACCGACACACCCATATCAAACATAAATATCTCCCCTCCTTTTCCCAATGAGCCCGCAACTAAGACTAGCCTACAAGCTTCGGGAATTGTCATAAAAAATCGAGTAACTTCGGCATGTGTAATTGTTATTGGTCCACCCTTTTCAATTTGCTCGCGAAACAAAGGAATTACGGAACCATTTGAGCCCAAAACATTTCCAAAGCGAGTAGTAACAAAGGATGTTTCCAGCTTTTTATTTAAGGTTTGAATATACATTTCGGCAACGCGTTTAGATGCTCCCATAACACTTGTAGGGTTCACCGCTTTATCGGTCGAAATCATTACAAATTTATTCACTTTATATTTTATTGCTAAATCAGCTAAAATTTTCGTACCACCAACATTCACTTTAACCGCTTCCGATGGATTTTCCTCCATCATTGGCACATGTTTATAAGCTGCTGCATTAAAAACAACATCAATTTTTTCGTCTCGGAAAATATTTTCCATTTTTTCGGCATGGCAAATATCTCCAATCACAATTTGATACGTTTTTGGGTCTGCAATACTGCTTAATTCGTTGTTTAAATAATATAAAGGAGTTTCGGCATTATCTAGTAAAATTAGTTTTTTATACTTAAATGCCAATAATTGGCGAACAATTTCGCTGCCAATTGAACCAGCAGCACCCGTTACTAAAATATTTTTGCCAGTTAAAAACTTCTTAATGAGATGCTTATCAAACTGTATTTCGTCACGTTCGAGCAAATCTTCAATTTTAACTCGCTTTATTTGTTTAAAACTTAATTCGCCATTAATCCATTTACTGACAGGAGGAACAATTAACACTTTCACATTTCGTGCGTAGCACTTGTCTACAATTTGTTTCTTTTTCGACTGACTAATGTTTTGAATTGCAATAATAACGTGAGCAACTGTTTGATTTTCGAGAAGTGCATCTAGTTTTTCGTATGGAAAAATGGTAACATCTTCCAATCTTTTTCCAGCTTTCTTTGAGTCATCGTCGATAAACGCAATAACTTTATATTTTAATCCAGCATCGCGATCGATGGCACTTTTCGAATTTAATCCAGCAGCACCAGCACCATAAATAATAACCCTTTGACGAATCCTAGACGGATTGGTATATTCGAGATAAGCCATTTTTATCGACACTCGATAAATCCATATAATAAATGTCGAAATCATAAATTCCAAAATAACAATCGAAAGTGGAATTAATATTTTTCCATTTACAAAATAATAAGAAACAACATCTATCATTAAAAAAATCAAACTGCCAATAATATTTGCCACAAAAACTCGGATAATATCATGTGTACCAGTGTGTCGAATAATACTTTGATAAGATTTAGCAAACACAAATGTCGAAAATCTAACCATTAAAATAATTGGAAATAAAATAGGAAGTGCATCTAATTCAATTTTTGGAATACTGAAATTAAAACGCAACAAATAAGCTAGCCACAACGAAAAGACAATAACAATAATATCAATAATTAAAACTAAATATCCAGGTACATTTTTAGTTCGAATAAAATTTATCATTCTAATATTTTTTTATAATGCAAACTTAAGAAAATTTGACGAATTGAGGATATATTTATTGGATGATTTTAATCATAGGTTGACCCTCTCAAGACGAATATTTTTTAAAATAATTTTCAGAATCCTTAATTAAGTAAAAATATAATTCTATATTTGTATAAACCATTTAATTATGAAAATTTCGGCAGCAATTCTCAGTGGTGGTCAAAACAAGCGAATGAGTGGCAATAATAAAGCATTTGTAGACTTTCAAAACGAAGAAATGATTGCTAAAATTTTAAACATAATTAAGCCAATTTTTGACGAAATTATTTTTATTGCAAACTGCGACACAAAGGCTTACTTAAAGTATAATCCCGATAAAATTGCATGCGATTTAATTCCTAATCGTGGAGCCTTATCGGGCATGCATTCAGCCTTAAATAATTGCACAAACGAAGCCTGTTTTATTTTTGCGTGCGATATGCCGCTTTTAAATACTGAAATTATTTTAGAGCAAATTGAAAATATTTCAAAAAACTACGATGCAGTAGTTCCAAAACATCCATTGGGAATTGAACCAATCCATGCAATATATAAAAAATCAATTTTCCAGAAGCTGGATGAATACTTAAAACAAACGAATAAAAATAAAATTGAATTATATTTGGATACAATTCAAACATTTTATTGGGAAATTCCTTATAATAATACGTTTATAAATATCAATTCTGAAATTGAAAAACAAAATTGGGAAATCTTATTAAGTCAAAACAAACAATAAATGTTATGTTAGAAACTTCAATTGAGCACATTTTAAAAAAATATCCAGCACGACGCGAATATTTAATTCAAATCCTGCAAGAGATACAGAATGAAAATCCAAATAATTACCTATCCGAAAACAGTTTAAATGCCTTAGTTAAGCATTTAAACATTTCGATGGCAGCAGTTATTGGAGTTGTAGAATACTATACTCTGTTTTCGACAAAACCACGAGGAAAATATATAATACGTATTTGCAAATCGCCTGTATGTATAAATAAATCGTCCGTAAAAATTGCAGAAGCGATACGTTCTAATTACGAAATTGAGATTGGCGAAATCAGTTCTGACGGTTTACTTTCGTATGAATACAGCGAATGTTTAGGGCGGTGTTCCGATGGAAGTGCAGTAAGTATTAATCAACATTATTTTGAAAGGCCTAAAGATTATAATATCGTTCAGAAAATTGAAGAATACATTAAAAACCATTAGTATGCTCAAAGAGAAACGTTTATTATTAAAGCATGTTTTATCATATGAGCCTGTGGATATTCAAAAATATATAGATCAAGGTGGATATTCGGCATTTAAAAATATTTTAAATGCACCTAAGGAAGAAATATTGACGATTATTGACAAATCGGGCTTAAAAGGACGTGGTGGAGCTGGTTTTCCAACTGGTTATAAAACTAAAGCTACTTCCGATTCTGCTTTCCAATGTTTAAAATATGTGGTATGTAATGCCGACGAAGGTGAACCTGGCACGTATAAAGATCGGGTTTTAATGGAACAAAATCCCCATCAATTAATTGAGGGAATGCTCATTGCAGCGAAAGCAATTGGGTCTATGTGGGGATATATTTACGTGCGTGGCGAATATTACGAATCCATTGAAAAAATTAAGCTTGCCATTAAACAAGCCGAAGAAAACAACTTAATTGGTCATAATATTTTAGGAAGTGATTTTTCGTTTAAGCTGGAACTGATGCTTGGAGCAGGCTCCTATTTGTGTGGCGAAGAACTAACTTTATTAGAATCGATAGAAGGAAAACGTGGTTACCCAAGAATTAAACCTCCTTTTCCAGCCGAAAAAGGACTTTGGCAACAACCTACTTTAATAAACAATGTGGAAACATTGTCTAATTTACCTGTTATTTTTAATTTAGGAATTGATGAATATTTAAAATTAGGCACTGTAAACTCGCATGGTACTAAGCTAGTTTGTTTAAGTGGCGATATTAAGTATCCTGGAACATACGAATTAGAAATGGGATGCACACTTCGTGATATTATTTATGATATCGGTGGTGGAATTCATGACGACAATCCTTTAAAAGCGGTCCTTATTGGAGGAGCTGCCGGAACTTTTGCAAACGAATCGCAATTGGATTTGCAACTTGATTATACCGAATTAAAAAACAATGGCTTAACCCTTGGCTCAGGAGCTTTAATAATTATATCCGAGGAAAGTTCAATTACTAAAACATTGTCTTCCATTTTCGATTTTTTTAGACACGAATCGTGTGGGAAATGCGTTCCTTGCCGAATTGGAACCCATCACATTTGCGAGCTATGGAAAGAAGTTGAACACGAAAATAAAGAAACCAAAATTAAAGTTCTGGAGCAATTAAAAACAATGGCCGAAGAAATTGCAATAAGCTCCTTATGCCCTCTCGGACAATCTCCAATTTTACCGATTAAATCAATTTTAGCAAACTGTTCAAATTTAATCGAATAATAAATTTTCATCGAATGAATGATAAAATAAATATTGTAATTGACAATAAGTCAATTGAAACGGAAGCTGGAAAAAATTTATTAGCCGTTGCACGCAAAAATGGAATAGATATTCCGAGTTTGTGTTACCATAAACGAATTTCTCCAACTGCTGCTTGTCGTTTATGTGGAGTAAAGATTGAAGGTTTTCGCGGCATTACCATGTCTTGTTCTATCGAAGCTCAAAACGGCATGGTGATTACCGCTTTTGATGATGAACTTGAAAATATTCGGAAAAAAAATCTCGATTTTTTGCTTTCGGAACATAGAGATGATTTGGATAATTCATACTCGGATGAACTTGCTACGTTAATTCACAAATATCAATTAGATAATGTCAACAATCGAACATACAGATCTATTTTAAATAATGTAGCCACAAACATTGATGACAGTAGTCCTGTATTAAGTTATGATGCGTCAAAATGTATTAAATGTTTTCGTTGCATCAAAGCTTGCGATGAAATTCAGGGCAAGGAGGTTTTAACAATGGCATCTCGCGGAATTAAATCGTTTGTTATTGCCGGATATGGAAAATGGTCAGAATCGGAATGCGATGGTTGTGGCGAATGTATTCAACTTTGTCCCACAGGAGCAATTGTTGAAAAACCAAACCGAAACGAAATTAATGTGTCCGAAATCGACAAAAAAATTAGAAGTACTTGTCCTTATTGTGGCGTAGGTTGTCAATTGGAATTATGGATTAAAAACGATAAAATTGTTCGTGTTTTAGGATATGAAGATGTGATGCCAAACGATGGAAGACTATGTGTGAAAGGTCGTTTTGGGTACCAATATGTAAGTAGTCCCGAACGATTAACACAGCCATTAATTAAACGCAACGGAAAATTTGAGCCAATTTCGTGGGACGAAGCCCTTGATTTTGCAGCTCAAAAATTTTTAGAAATAAAATCAAAATATGGCAAAGATGCCTTAGCTGGTTATGCGTCGGCAAAAACAACCAACGAAGACAATTATATTTTTCAAAAATTCATTCGTTTGGCTTTTGAAAACAACAACATCGATTATTGCACAAGATTATGTCATGCATCTACTGTAACTGCAATGATAAAATCCATTGGCGATGGAGCTGCAAGCAACAGCATTCAGGATTTTGAACATGCAAATTGCTTGTTTGTAATTGGCAATAATATTATTGAAACTCACCCTATTACTGCAACTTACGTTAAACGAGGTCGAAAAAAAGGTCAACAAATTATTGTGGTGGATCCAAAATGGACTCCTTTGGTAAAATACGCACAAGTGTGGCTTCAACCCAAACTAGGAACGGATGTGGCTTTAATTAATGGAATTATTCATGTCATCATTAAAAACGACTGGATTGACAAAAACTTCATCACAGATAGAATTGAAGGTGGAATGATAGCATTTAGTCAACTTGCCCAACTCACAAACAAATATACTCCCGAACACACCGAATCTATTACAGGCGTTCCATCGCATTTAATTTTTGAAGCAGCTTCCATTTATTCTCAAGCCGAAAAAGCCATTGTCGCTACCGGAATGGGTATGAGCCAACAAGTTACTGGAACCCACAACGTATTTAGTTTAATAAATATGATATTGATTTGTGGAAAAATTGGCAAAGAGGGTTCGGGAATTAATCCTCCACGAGGACAAAACAATGTTCAGGGAGCTACAGATGTAGGTTGTTCGCCTATTTTTTACCCAGGATATATTCCAATAATAAACAACGATAACCGCAAAAAAGTAGCAAAAATTTGGAATATTGAGATTGAAAAACTTAGTAACAAACCAGGTTTAACTACGTTGGAAGTTGTTAAGGCAGCGTACGACAATAAAATTAAAGCATTGTATATTATGGGTGAAAATCCATTAATGAGCGATCCAAATTTGAATCATACAAAAGAAGCATTTAAAAAGCTCGATTTTATGATGGTTCAGGATATTTTTATGACCGAAACAGCACAAATGGCTGATTTAGTTTTGCCAGCAACTGCTTTTGCCGAAAAGGATGGAACTACCGTAAGTAGCGATCGAAGGATTTTACGATTGCGTAAAGCGGTAAATCCACCTGGCGAAGCCCGTCAAGACTGGGAAATAATTTACGAAATTGCAAAACGCATGAATGTAAAGTTAGGCGTTTTTGAAAATGAATCGCAAATTTTTGACGAAATAGCCTTGGCTGCCCCAATTTTTGCTGGAGCTAGTCATCAACGTTTAGAAAACGAAGAGCTTCAATGGCCTTGTAAAGACAAAAATGACAAAGGCACTCCTACCCTTTATTTGGATAAATTTAATACCCAAAGTGGAAAAGCTGTTTTGTTTCCAGTTGATTATGAACCACAAGTTGAACGCACTTCGGATGAATTTCCGTTTTTATTAAATACTGGACGAATTTTATATCACTATCACACTTCCACTATGAGCAGGCAAGTGGATGTTTTAAAAGCTTTTGTAAACCAATCCTATGTTTTAATGCATCCCAACGATGCTATAAAATTTGGTTTCACCGAATCACAAGAGGTAATAATTAGCAATAATCGCGGTAAATTATCCACTATTCTTAAAATTAGTGAGCAAGTTTTAGAAGGTGAACTATTTATGCCTTTCCATTTTTCTGAATCGAAAGTAAACAACTTAACACGAGACGATTTAGACCCATTTTCTAAAATTGCTCCTTTTAAACTGTCGGCAGTTACAAGCAACTCAAGTAAACAGAAGACAATTAAATGGCATAAGTCAAAATTATTTTTTCTTTGAAAAGAAAGCAATGAAATGTGCTAATAAAAGTAACAAAAAAAGACAGGAAAAAATCAATATAACCAAAGACAAAAGATTAAATGAATAAGATTTTGAAACAAAGCAATAAGTTGACCAAGATAAGATAGTCAATATTATCGATAAAATCAAACAATAACGACAAGTGCCAAGTTTTTGAATGTCAATTATTTGTCCCACAACATTTTTTTTCGTTCATAACATTTTTTGTTAATTTACAAATTTTTCATTTATGACAAAATTAAAGAAAAATCTCGAATTTAAAGTTTTTTTTTCAGAATTATTTCCAGAATGTGTGACGATTTTTTTAGAAATATTTTTAGGTTTGAATAATAATATTACTTATCTTTGAATGATTATTAAATATAAACCATAAATTTTTATATATGATTATCTGCACAATATTACTTTTGCCTTATTTTATTATCCAACAAATATTAATTCCTATTATTCTACAGATTATTAGTTAAATCCGAATATCTTACAACAACAAATTGTCAACCTTCGAGTATTTTTCTTTTTTGGCATACTTGGTTCTCTAAAACTGCTTGTTGGTGTTGTAATCAAGTAACCGTATTTTTTGTAGATGATATTGTTGATGCTG
>JBBQWB010000067.1:0-17093 GCA_038210985.1 Bacteroidales bacterium | reverse complement strand
ATATTGTCAATAGTAAAATGTATTTATTTTGTTATTTTTGAGTTAATTAATATTGGAAATTAAATTAATACTATATTTAATTTAATGGCAAATTATGATTTATTTTTAATTTAGTAATAGTTAATAAATTAAAAAAAACCTAACCCAAACCTATTGAGCGAATTAAAAGCTAAAAATATTTTTAACAAAAATAATGTCAACAAAAAACGAACATTGAGTATTTTTTTGGAATCAAATGAGTACTTTTATCTCGAAATTATTTTCCAATAATTTCAACTCCAACATAAAAACAAAACTGAAATATGCCTTTATTTACTCATCTTCACGTACATACCCAATACTCCATTTTAGATGGTCAAGCAGATATAAAAAAACTTGTTGCACGAGCTAAAGAACACGGAATGACATCCTTAGCTATTACCGACCACGGGTCGATGTTTGGTGTGTATGATTTTTTTTCCGAATGTACAAACCAAAATGTAAAGCCAATTTTAGGATGCGAAGTTTACATAACAATTGGGTCAAGGCACAATAAAGCAAAAAAAGAAGATAGAAGTGGTTATCATTTAATTTTATTAGCAAAAAATCATACGGGATATGCTAATTTATCCAAATTAGTTTCATTAGGACACCTTGAAGGGTTTTATTATACTCCTCGAATCGACTTTGAAATATTAGAAAAATACAGCGAAGGAATTATAGCTAGTTCGGCGTGTTTGGG
This sequence comes from Bacteroidales bacterium, assembly GCA_038210985.1. Taxonomy (GTDB): domain Bacteria; phylum Bacteroidota; class Bacteroidia; order Bacteroidales; family WCHB1-69; genus JAQUGA01. The sequence continues at coordinate 16,372 of JBBQWB010000067.1, read as the reverse complement.
AGGCGAAATTCCTCAAGAAATTATGAAAAACAATAGCGGTTTTCACAACAATTCGGAAGATATTCAATTCAATCTTGAGTCGACAAAAACAATCATCGAAAAATACAAGAACATTTTTGGAGATGATTTTTATTTGGAATTACAAGATCACGGACGACCAGAGCAAAAAATGGTGAACAAGGCACTGATAGAATTAGCACACGAATTGAGCATCAAACTTATTGCTACAAACGACACCCACTTTATCAATAAAAATGACTTTGAAGCCCATACTGTGTTAATTTGTTTGAACACAAACCGCGATATAGACGACACCGAAGGCTTGCATTACACTGGAAATGAATACCTTCGCACACCAGATGAAATGGCAGAAATATTTGCTGACATTCCAGAAGCTATTGAAAATACTCAGGAAATTGTTGCGAAGATTGAAGATTATAACTTAAATCGTCCCGTTTCTCTTCCAAATTTTGAAGTTCCCGAAGGTTTTGACGATCAACAATCGTATCTTGAGCACATTACATGGGAAGGAGCAAAAAAACGTTGGGCGGAAATAACTCCTGAAATTCATGAACGAATTGAATTTGAGCTTTCAACCGTTAAATCGATGGATTTTCCGGGCTACTTTTTAATTGTTTGGGATTTTATCAAAAAAGCTCGCGAAATGGGAGTTCGAGTTGGTCCAGGTCGAGGATCTGCTGCAGGCTCAGCCATCGCCTATGCCATAGAAATAACAGGTATCGACCCCATTAAATATCAATTACTTTTCGAGCGTTTTTTAAATCCCGAACGTATTTCGATGCCCGATGTGGATATTGATTTCGATGATGAAAAACGGGATATGGTTTTACAATACGTAATTAATAAATATGGTCAGGATAGAGTTGCCCAAATTATTACATTTGGAACTATGGCTGCCAAATCGTCGATAAAAGACGTGTCCAGAATATTAAAAATACCACTATCTGAATCCGACAGATTATCTAAGCTTGTGCCCGAAACACCAGGCACTAAGCTCGAAAAAAGCCTAAAAGAAATTCCTGAATTAAAAGAAGCATACGAGTCAAATCCTGCCTATAAAAAAATGTTCGATTTAGCATTAAATCTGGAAGGGTCGGTTCGAAGCACTGGAGTTCATGCATGTGGCGTTATCATTGCTCCCGACGACTTAACTAAATTCATTCCTATTGCCCGAGCCAAAGACACAAACAATCCGGTAACGCAATTTGAGGGAAAAATTGTAGAAAATGTTGGCCTACTTAAAATGGACTTTTTGGGTTTAAAAACATTGTCTATTATTAATGATACGCTCGAGAACATTAAACATCGCCACAATATTACACTCGATATCGACAACGTTTCACTCGAAGACGAAAAGACTTTTGAAACATTTGGAAAAGGAAATACCTCGGCTATTTTCCAGTTTGAGTCGGATGGAATGAAAAAACATCTTTTCGATTTAAAACCCAACCGTTTTGAAGATATCATAGCCATGAATGCATTGTATCGACCTGGTCCAATGGCTTACATTCCCAAATACATTAGTCGTAAACTAGGGCAAGAGCCAATTGAGTATGACACACCCGAAATGGAAGAATTTTTAAGTGACACATACGGAATTACGGTGTATCAGGAACAGGTGATGTTGTTATCTCAAAAACTAGCTAATTTTACCAAAGGCGAAGCCGATACTCTTCGAAAAGCGATGGGGAAAAAGCAGATTGAGACAATGACTAAATTGAAAAAACAATTTATTGATGGATGTATTAGAAATGGAATAGAAGAAAAAACCGCCGAAAAAATATGGAAAGATTGGGAAGCATTTGCCCAATATGCATTTAATAAATCGCATTCGACCTGCTATGGCTACATTGCCTATCAAACTGCCTTTTTAAAAACACATTATCAGGCTGAATTTATGGCAGCCAACTTAACCCATAATTTAGGTAAAATTGATGAAATTTCGAAACTCATTGACGATTGCAGGCGAAATTCAATAGATGTTTTAGGGCCAGATATTAACGAATCCGAGTCGAAATTTACCGTAAATACACAAGGTCAAATTCGATTTGGACTAGCTGCTATTAAAGGGGTTGGAGGTGCAGCAGTGGAAGAAATAATTAAAGAACGAATTAACAATGGATTATTTAAAGGAATCATCGATTTTATAACTCGAATAAATTTACGCTCGTGCAATAAACGATGCATGGAAGCGCTAGCAAAAGCGGGTGCATTTGATGGATTTTCGGAAATGCACCGAGCACAGTTTTTTGTAGAAGACAAAGATGGTTTAACATTTATCGAAAAACTAATCCGATATGCTACCAATTACACCAATAATCAAAATTCGGCTCAAGTATCGCTATTCGACTTAGATAGCTCAAGCGATGATGTTCCAGATATTGAATTTCCACAATGTCAACCATGGAGTATGATAAATCAGCTCAAATACGAACAGGAAGTAACTGGATTTTACATTTCGGGACACCCATTAAATGAATACAAACATGCTTTAAAATTTTCGACAAATTCCAACTTATTGGTTATTCAGGAATTAGTTTCCACTAAAAAATTAGGTGAAATTAAATTTGGTGGCATTGTAAATTCTGCAGTTCATGCTACTAGTGCAAAAGGAAATCAATGGGGCAAATTTGTACTTATTGATTTTGAGAATCAACGAGAATTTGCTCTTTTTAACGATACCTACCATAAATATTCGCACTTAATAAAAGAAGGTTTGTTTATTCATGTAACCGCAAACATTATTCCTCCACTTAAATGGAAGCTCGACAAAGATAAAAATGCCGAACATGAAATCGACATTCGTTCCATTGTACTTCTATCCGACATCTTAAAAAATCACTGTAAAGAAATTGAAATAACCGTGTTTACTTCACAAATTTCCAATAATTTTACATCTTCGTTGCAAGCTGTTCTAAAAAAGCATCCAGGCAATCAAAATGTTAGTATAATATTGGTAGATGATGAAACTAAATATAATATTAGATTAAAATCAAACGATATTAAAATAAATTGTGTTAGTTTAGTGGATGAATTAGAAAAATTAAAAATTGAATTTAAACTTAAAAAATAATATTATGGCATTAGAATTTACAGACAGTAATTTTGAAGAATTAGTACTTCAATCGAACAAACCAGTTTTAGTTGATTTTTGGGCAGAATGGTGTGGACCATGCCGCCAAATAGCTCCTCTTGTTGCCGAATTAGCAACCGAATACGAAGGCAAAGCAATCGTTGGAAAAGTGGATGTGGACTCAAATCCAGACATCACCGTGAAATTTGGAATTCGCAATATCCCTACCATTCTGTTTTTTAAAAATGGACAAGTGGTTGACAAACAAGTTGGATATGCTTCTAAGGCTAATTTAGCTGCTAAAATTGATGCATTGATATAATTAAAAGATTTTATTTTAATAAGTATGCAATTTACTGAAATTTATTTCGGTTTCTTTGCGTTATTATCTATTATCTGAAATAAATTTTGATTTCTAAAAACAATAAATTCATCTCTCTTGTCACAACAAATCGACCTAAAACTTTTACGACGTTATAGCCATTTGGAACTTGTTAGCAAACAAGTTGTGGAAGGATTTATTACCGGTTTACATAAAAGTCCGTTTCATGGATTTTCGGTTGAATTTGCCGAACATCGATTGTATAACCAAGGCGAATCAACTCGGCACATCGATTGGAAACTCTTTGCCCGTAGCGACAAATTATTTGTCAAAAAATACGAAGAAGAAACGAACTTAAGATGCCGAATCATAATTGACACATCCAGCTCGATGCTGTTTCCAATTAAAGAAAATATTTCGTTCGAAAATCCAAATAAGTTAATCTTTTCAATATATGCTACGGCAGCTATTATTCAGCTTTTAAAAGGACAACGAGATGCTTTTGGATTAAGTTTGTTTAACGAAAAACTGGATTTAAGCACTCCTTCACGTTCATCTACCATTCATCAAAAATATGTTTTTAACGAACTCGAAAAACTACTCGACGCTCCTCAAACAGATGAAAAGAAAAAAACTTCAGCTACAAAAGCATTGCACGAAGTAGCCGAAAGCATTAATCGCCGATCGCTTGTTGTAATATTTAGCGATATGTTTGATGATTTATCAAAAAAAGAGGAACTCTTTAACGCATTGCAACATCTTAAACACAACAAACATGAAGTTATACTATTTCATGTGGTAGATAAAAATTTAGAAATTGATTTTGAATTCAGCAATAGACCATACCGATTTATGGATTTGGAAAGCGATCAAGTTTTAAAATTACATCCAAACGAAGTCAAGGAAACATACACAAAAGCGATGAATGAATTTTATGAAGAGTTGAAGCTAAAATGTAGTCAATACCAAATTGATTTTGTAGAAGCCGACATTAACAAGGGTTTTCATCAAATTTTGATGCCCTATTTTATTAAACGCCAAAAAATGCATTAAAAATGACAGACTTTCCACGTTTAGCAATAAAAGATTGGGATATTGGCGATCGTCCACGCGAAAAAATGATTGCAAAAGGCAAACGTGCTTTAACCGATGCCGAATTAATTGCCATTTTAATTGGTTCGGGAAATAATAAAGAGTCGGCTGTGGATTTAGCTCAAAGGATTTTACGAGACCATAAAGGAAACCTCATCGAAATATCAAAACTTTCCATAAACGATTTGATGAAATATCACGGAATTGGAGAAGCTAAGGCTATTTCAATTGTTTCGGCACTCGAACTTGGCTATCGCCGACTAAAATCGGAAGTAGCAGAAAAAAAGGTAATAAGTACCAGCAAAAGTGCTTTTGAATACATGAATTGTATTATCGGAGACTCCATTCATGAAGAATTTTGGATAATTCTTTTAGATAGGGCAAATCAAATAATCTGTGAAAAAAACATTAGCACGGGAGGATTAAGTTCAACGGTTGTGGATCCAAAAATAATATTTATGGCAGCCTTAGAAAACAAAGCATCGAACATTATTTTATGCCACAATCATCCTTCGGGAAGCCTAAGCCCTAGTCAACAAGATAAAAATTTAACCGACAAAATTATTTCTGCCGGAAAATTACTGGAAATCAATATTTTAGACCACATTATCATTGGTAAAAATTCATATTATAGTTTTGCCGATGAGGGCAATCTTTAAATAAAATTTTATGATTAAACTTTTAACTATAATTGGAGCACGACCACAAATTATTAAAGCTGCGGCTATTAGTAGAGCCATTTCAAATAAATTTAAACATAAAATAGTTGAAGTTTTAGTTCATACTGGACAACATTACGATGCAAATATGTCGGAAGTGTTTTTCGACGAAATGGGAATACCAAAACCACAATATAATTTAAGTGTTGGCTCATTTTCGCATGGCAAGCAAACTGCTTTAATGCTCGAAAAAATTGAATCGATAATATTAAGTGAAAAGCCAAATTATGTATTGGTTTATGGCGATACAAACTCAACCTTGGCAGGGAGTTTAGCCGCTTCTAAATTACAAGTTCCTGTAATTCATATCGAGGCAGGATTGCGTTCGTTTAACAAATCGATGCCCGAAGAAATCAATCGAATTATGACCGATCATGCTTCTACCCTCCTCTTCACTCCTACCAATACTGGTTTAAAAAATTTGGAAAAAGAAGGTTTCAAAATTGATAATCTTCCTCCATATTCGATGGATAACCCTAAAGTTTATCATTGTGGGGACATAATGCTCGACAATTCCTTGTACTTTGCTTCGTTTGCCTCCGAAAAATCGAAAATTATCGAAAATAACAATCTTGACCCAAATAAATTTATTCTTTGCACCATTCATCGCAACTCAAATACCGACGATGAAAAACGGTTAACTTCCATATTTACAGCACTTCAAAAAATCAGTACGGAATATAACGAGAAAATATTTATTCCTTTGCACCCTCGAACTTCCAAAGTTTTACCAACTATTTTACCCAAGGCTTTGCTTGATAAAATTCAACAAAATCGGAATTTAATTTTATCAAATCCAGTTTCGTTTTTTGATATGATTCGATTAGAACAGACTTCAAAAATTATTATTACCGATTCGGGTGGAGTTCAAAAAGAGGCTTTTTTCTTTAAAAAACCATCTATTATTTTACGTCCCGAAACCGAATGGGTTGAAATTGTGGAAGTTGGATGTGCAAAAATTGCAGATGCCGATACAACTAAAATAATAGATGCTTATTCCTATTTTAATGAAATCGACCATTTGGATTTTCCCGAAATTTTTGGAAATGGAAAATCCTCCGAATATATGCTAACCAAAATATACGAACATGCGAATTATTGACCCTCAACTAATCGACGTCGAAAAGAAAAAGTTGCGATTGCACATAAAAGAGCAAAAAAAGTTATTATCCCTCGAAGACCGAGCCATTCAATCATCAAATATTGTGAAGCAAATTGAGAATAATTCCATTTTTCAAGCGGCAAAAACGGTTATGGCTTATTGGGCATTAAAGGATGAAGTTGATTTATCTGAATTAGTTGTAAAATATTCATCGTCAAAACAATTTATACTGCCAAGTGTAAAGGGAGATGAATTAGAAATTAGAGTTTTTGAAGAAATTGATTTGTTAACCACGGGAAGTTCATTTGGAATTTTGGAACCAAGTGGTGCAGTTTATATCAAATTCGACAAAATTGATCTTATTTTAGTTCCTGGACTTGCATTCGACCTGAAAAAAAACAGGATGGGAAGAGGAAAAGCTTATTATGATAAATTTTTACCAAAAACAACTGCAAAAAAAATTGGAGTTTGCTTTGACATACAGCTATTAGAGACAGTTCCAGTAACAGAAAGAGATGTTAAAATGGATGAAGTTATTTCGTTTACAAATCCATAAAATTTATTAATTGTGCAATTATTGAAACATTTTAATTTAATTTTCCGTAACAATTGTTTATTATTGAATTTTATTTTCTAAATTAGCAGAGTAAAAACACAAAATATGAAAAAAAGTATATTTTTTACCTTAGTTTTAGGATTATTAATTACGTCTATTAAGGCTCAGTATTACGAAATAAGGCCTAGTTTTATAAGCCTTACTGGTGGTGCAGGCAACGTAAGTTTAAAAGATTGTCAATTTCCAGGCTATTACGGAAAAGTGGAAGGTGCATTTTTTATAAATTACCTTTTTGGGGTTGGTTTACAAGTAAATCATGGCTATTACAAACCTTTTGAAAATCGTTTTGCAGATAATAGAGTAAATACACCTCGTTTTAATTATAATAAAACTACGGCTACACTGGATAATTATATCGTTCAAAATTACACAGTAAATGCTTATTTTAATGCAATGCCAAATTGGTGGTTCTCGTTTATGGGTTGCGGTGGAGTTGGAATACAACGAACATTAACTCCTCAAGGTTCCATTTTATATGAAGAAATTTATCCATATCAAAATTATGGTGAAGCTTATCAATCAGCCACCATCGATATTAATCGTGAAACCCGAACAGCTTTTGTTTTTCATGCTGGAATGCGTGTTAATTTAATGGTTTCTGACCGTTTTGGGTTTACATTTAACACCGACTATTTTTACTCTAAACATAACAAATACGGCTATAACTCTATCATTCCCGAAGAAGTTCAAAAGCCACAAATTCATGAATTTACCGGCACAGCTGGCATAATCATTTTGCTAAACGAAATGTTATACTAATTAATATTCTTTCTAAAATATTTAAGAGCCATCGTTGATGGCTTTTTTAATCTTTATACATGAATTTTTGCATTATTCTTCTTGGTTCAAACATGGGTAACAAAACCCAAAGTATTCTCGATGCCAAAAAACAGATAAGTTCTCAAATTGGAGAAATTAAAAAAACATCCTCTTTTTACGAATCTGAACCATGGGGCTTTAACTCAAGCGAATGGTTTATTAATTGTGTAATAGAAATAAAAACCCCACTAACCGCAATAGAAGTATTACAAAAATTACTCGAAATTGAATCTTGTTTGGGTAGAGTTAGAAATCCAAATGAAAAAGGATATTCATCCCGAATTATTGACCTAGATATGCTGTTTTTTAACGATGAAATTATTTGTAATCCCAATTTAGAAATTCCTCATCCTCGATTGCATTTACGAAAATTTACGATGATGCCTTTAGTCGAAATTTATCCAAACTTTGTTCATCCACAAATTAATAAAACATTACGTAAAATTTCAGAAGATTGCGTTGATGTTTCTGAGGTTAACATTCTTTAAATTTAGTGAACGCCGAGCGAAGTCGAGTTGCAAAAAAAAGTGAACAATCGTAATTTTATTTTGGCTTCAATTCAAAAAACATACTTATCTTTATTGCAAAAAAAGTGGACTATAATTATATTGTAATAGAAGGTTGTATTGGGGCTGGTAAAACCTGCTTTACCAAGCGTTTTGCAGAAGATTTTAATGCCCGAATGATACTCGAACAATTTGCCGACAACTCTTTTTTACCCAAATTCTACGAAGATCCCGAAAGATATGCTTTTCCGCTCGAAATGTCGTTTTTAACCGACAGGTATAGTCAGCTTAAAAACATGCTTGCTCAAACCGATCTGTTTGCAGATTTTACCATTGCCGACTATTTTATAGACAAATGTGCAATTTTTTCGCAAAACAATCTAAAAAATGATGAATATTCACTTTATCTTAAAATATTCGAAATCATCTCCTCCTTTTTACGTCGCCCCGAACTTATTGTTTACTTATATAAAGACATAGAATTGCTTTTAAACAACATCAAAAAAAGAGGGCGAGAATACGAACAAAATATTACAGGCGAATACCTCCATAATATTCAACAAGGTTATTTGAATTACTTTAAACATTTACCCGGAATTCCAATTCTGATTGTGGATACCAATCATTTGGATTTTGTAAAATCGGATGATGACTATAATTATTTAATTTCCTTAATCCAACATTCATACAGCCCCAGTATTCATCGCATAACGTCAGACAAATATTTTTTAAACAGTGTTTATTCAAGTGAAAATCAAAAATAATATCATGCGTAAAAAAATCTTTTTAATTTTAATTTCATTTATTTGTAACTTATACTTGTTTGCAGAAGTTCCTCCTTCAAAAGTTTATTTTACGGAAGTAATTAATGCCCAATCGTTGTTAAAAATTTACAAGTATATAAATCAGGAAATGAAGGGTAAAATCGGGGTAAAAGTCCATTTTGGAGAAGAAGGCAATCCAAATTTTTTAAATCCACGCCTTTATACCGAACTGATAAAAGAAACTCAGGGAACTTTTGTCGAAACTAATGTTTTGTACGTAAGCAAACGTCGTTATACAAATACCCATATTGAATTAGCTAAAGAACATGGATTTGATTTTGCACCAATTGACATATTAGATTCGGCCGGCGACTCCATTATTAAATTTGACACAAAGCACTTTAAAGAAATTAAAGTGGGCAAACATTTTTTTAATTACGACAGCTATGTTATTGTTTCGCACTTTAAAGGACATGGAAGTGCCGGTTTTGGCGGAGCTATAAAAAATGTTTCGATGGGATTGGCTTCAATTGCTGGCAAAATGGCATTGCATGCCAACGATGTACCAACTACCAAACCCGAAAAATGCATTCAATGTGGTATTTGCGTGAAGGAATGTCCAGGTAATGCCATTACTTTGAATCCACTGAGAATTGACAAAAATAAATGTATCGGTTGTGCAAAATGTATTGGCGAATGTCCTGTTCAGGCATTTGGAGTGCCTTGGGGTTCGACAAATCAAAACGATTTTTTGGAAAAATTGGTTGAATATGCTTTGGTAATTATGAATTCAAAAAAGATGGTTTTTATTAATGTTTTAGCAAATATTTCCAAATCGTGCGATTGCTCCAAACATGCTGGGAAGCCATTTGTTCGCGATATTGGCATACTAGCTTCTACCGATATTGTTGCCCTTGAACAAGCCAGTCATGATATGGTGGATAAAGAAATGACATGCGATGATGCCTTTGTCAAAGTTGGCAACCCAAGTGGAAAACACCAAATTGATTATGCATTTCAGCTTAAATTAGGGAACAAAAAATATATTATTATTAATATTGATAAAGATTAGAAATTAATGTCAATAGAAAAATGAAAAAACTAGAAAAACTTAAAATCACACAAATATCTCTATTTATTGCCATGTTAGGGTTGTTGACTACGATTTTTATGTTAAAGATTTTAGATTTAGGAAAGCCAGCCATACCTATTCAATCTATCCTTCCATTAATCATTGTATCCTTATTATTACTTGCTTTTGCAATTGTTTACGGTTTAATTTATGGCTTACGAATATCTAAATCGAAACGAATGAATGTAGATGTTCACGAGTACTATATTCTTTCTAAATACATATTTCAGCAAACAAAAATCAACGGTATTATTGCAATAACTTGCTTATCAATAGTTATATACAGTTACAATCCACTGCTACTTTTTATAGCGTTTTTGTCTGTACTATGGTATTTATACTCGGTTTTAACGTGGAAAATATAATAATGCAGAAAAGCCAACCTTTCGGTTAGCCTTTTTGCATTATTATCGTTAAATATTATTTTTTAAATTTCTTTCCTATTTCGTCTAACATCACTTTAGTCATTGAATCGAGGTTGAAAGAATCGCTTAAATTCCAATCTTTACGAGCTACGGCATCATCGATGCTTTGAGGCCACGAATTGGCAATTGCTTGGCGGAAGTCGGGTTTGTACGAAATTTCAAATTCAGGAATATGTTTTTTAATCGATTTGCACACATCGTCAGGACAAAAGCTCATTCCACCCACGTTATAACTATCGTGAACGCTTAATTTCGATTCTTCCACATTCATTAAATCGATGGTTGCTTTGATTGCATCGGGCATAAACATCATCGGTAAATAGGTGTCTTCGGCAAGGAAACATTCGTATTTTTTTTGTTTAATGGCTTCGTAATAAATTTCCACGGCATAATCGGTTGTACCACCACCAGCTTCGGTTTTGTAGCTAATTAATCCGGGATAACGCAAACTGCGAGTATCCAAGCCGTATTTTTTACGATAATAATCCACCCAACGTTCGCCAGCTAATTTACTAATTCCGTAAACGGTATTAGGGTCCATTATGCTTTGTTGCGGAGTGTTTTGACGAGGAGTAGATGGTCCAAAAACAGCAATTGAACTGGGCCAAAAAATGCGTTTGAGCTTTAAGGCTTTTCCGATTTCCAACAAGTCCAATAACGATTTCATGTTGATATCCCAAGAAGGAAGTGGATTTTTTTCGGCATTTCCCGAAAGGATTGCAGCCAAATGATAAACCTGAGTTATGTCGTATTTACGAATTGTGTCGGCAACTTTATCTGCTTCCATAGCGTTTAATAACTCAAATGGTCCACCTTCAGATAACGATTCACAACATTTACGAATATCGCTGGCAACCACATTTTGATCTCCATACATTCGTCTGAGTTCTAAAGTAAGCTCCGAGCCAATTTGTCCGGCACATCCAATTACAAGTATTCGTTCCATGCTTTTATATTTTTGAACAAATGTAATAATATTTCGTATTATTTCACTAAATTTATATTTTACTTTTTTATTATTGATTAAATTATTTCCTAAATCAATACATTTTTACTATTTTTGCAATACTTGTTAATATTTTACAAACATAAACCTTATAACATGAAAAAAAATCGAATATTTTTAATTGCAAGCTGTTTTATTGCAATAGCTTTAGCAAATCTTTCAAGTTGCAAAAAAGACGACAATACCGATGACCCAATTGTTCCTGTAGTTACTGCAACAACTACAAGTATTTCGGGAATTGTTGTTGACATCAACAACATTCCAATACAAGGTGTAACAGTTAAACTCGAAGGCAGTACAATTGCTCCAAAAACAACTAGTCAGTATGGTTCATTTTATTTTCATAATGTGGCAACATCGAGTCGTATTTCGCTCACATTTTCCAAAACAAATTATTTAAAAGTAACCCGAGCCGAGGCACGTCCATCAAATGGTGTTGTAATAATTCAAGCGATGCTTATTCCGAAAAATTCGTCTATAAGTACAACAAGTACAGTTAATGGCACAACTGGTGGCAATATTTCATTACCATCATTTAATTCAAAAGTAACATTTCCTGCTAATAGTTTAGTTGATGATTCGGGTAATCCCTTCACTGGAAACGCTGAAGTTAGTATAGCTTATCTTGACCCAAGTGCGGATAATTTTTCACAATTAATACCAGGCGGCGACATGCTTGCAATAAACACTACAAATATAAATGGAATATTATACTCGTTTGGGATTTTAAAAGTGGAAATTATCGATGGAAGTGGAAATGCTTTACAATTGAAAAACGAAGCAAGTGCCAATGCAACTATCGAAGTAGGTGTTCCAAATTCAATGATTGGTTCGGCACCAAGCACCATTCCACTTTGGCATTTCGACAAAACAAAAGGGAAATGGATTGAAGAAGGAGAAGCAACATTAACAGGAAATAAATATGTAGGACAAGTTTCGCATTTTACCGATTGGAATTGCGATGTTTGGAGCGAAACACAAGGAACCATAACTGGAACAATAACCGATGCTTCTGGCAGCCCAATTGCAGGAGTTTCAATTAAAATAGGACAAGCATGGTCAGTTACAAATAATTTAGGAAAATTCACTCGCAATGTTCCTTCGGGTGTTTCATTAAATGTAAGTATTAATAATTATTTTGGTTACAACGAAACTAAAATAGCTGGCGTTTTAAGTGCAGGTCAAACGGTAACAGTTGATTTTGTATTACCGCAAATGAATATTGTTAGAGGTAAATTATTAAACTGCTCTCAAACATTAGTGCCAGGTACAGTAGGAATAAGCTGTGGGTCGTCTCTCGAAAATTCATCGATGATTACCACAACTAATGGTTATTTTTCAATACCTATTTCCACTTCAGCAACAGGATTATACTTGTGGGCATACAATGGAACATCATACCTATCGCAATATATTTATCCAAATTTTGAAAATAATCTTGACACAATCGACGATGTATTTTTATGCGATATTGTAACTGGTCCAAACCAATTTACAATTGATGGAGCTGGATTTAACAATCAAACATTCAGCGATTTTAATGTAACAAAAACAGCTCAGTATTCGGAATTTAACGAAATGGGACAAGTTTATAAAAACACCAATATAACACTTGGCGGAGCAGATGGAAATATAACTCTTAGTTTCAACGACAACGTTGCAGGCACATATACAAACTCATCAAACACTTGGCTTTCGATGTATAATATTGGTCCCAACAGTGCCAATTTAACTTTAACAACATTTAGTATTACAGTTTTGCAATACCGAAGTGTTGGACAACTAGTGGAAGGCACTTACAGCGGAAGTGGCACTTTAAATTCCGAAGATTTCACTATTACTAATGGGAAATTCTCTGTAATTAGGATTCCTAATGTTTATTATAATCAAGGATTTAAAAAATTAATGAATCAACGAAAATTTAAATCACCAAAAAGATAGTTAGTGTTTGCAAGGACTAATTATAATTAAAAAGGATAAAAGATTCATTCGTTTTGAGTGAATCTTTTTTTTACTAAATACTTATAAATTGTTTGATATAATTCAAAAAATAAGTAGGTTTGCAAAAGCAAAAAAATTAAAATCTTTATATTATGTATTCAAAATTTCAAAAAAATCTACAAACTGAATTGGACGCAATTCAAAGTGCTGGAACGTATAAAAATGAACGTATTATTGTTTCGCCACAATCGGCAGTAATTCGTTTGGAAAATGGAAGTGAAGTATTAAACTTCTGTGCTAACAACTATTTAGGATTATCAAATCACCCAGAATTGGTTAAAGCAGCCGCTGATGCAGTAAACGAAAGAGGTTACGGCATGTCATCGGTTCGCTTTATATGCGGAACAACTGATTTACATCGCACTTTAGAACAAAAAATTGCGAATTTCTTTGGCACCGAAGACACCATTTTGTATGCTGCTTGTTTTGATGCAAACGGCGGAGTGTTTGAACCACTTTTAAACGAAGAAGATGCCATAATCTCCGACTCTTTAAATCATGCTTCGATAATTGATGGCGTTCGTTTATGCAAAGCTCAACGCTTTCGTTACATGAATGCCGACATGAACGACTTGGAACAACAACTTATTGCAGCTAAAGATTGCAGGTTTAAATTGATTGTTACCGATGGCGTTTTTTCGATGGACGGAAATGTTGCTCCTTTGGATAAAATTATGGATTTGGCAAATAAATACGATGCCATGATTATGATTGACGAAAGTCACTCGGCAGGTGTAGTTGGCAAAACTGGTCGTGGGGTAACCGAGTTATTTAATCTTAAAGGCAAAATTGAAATTATTACCGGAACTCTTGGTAAAGCTTTTGGTGGAGCAATCGGTGGTTTTACAACTGGCAAAAAAGAAATTATTGCTATGCTTCGTCAACGTTCACGTCCTTATTTATTTTCAAATTCTATTCCTCCAATGGTTGCCGCTGCCGGAATCAGAATGTTTGACATGATGAACGAAACCAACGAATTACAGAACAAATTGCACAGCAATACCGAATATTTTATAGAAAAAATGCTTGCAGCAGGTTTCGATATCAAACCTACCCGTTCGGCAATTTGTGCGGTTATGCTTTACGATGCAAAATTAGCTGGACTTATGGCTGAAAAATTATTGGCTGAAGGAATTTATGTTATCGGATTTAGCTTCCCAGTAGTGCCAAAAGATTTAGCTCGTATCCGCGTGCAAATTTCTGCTGGTCACGAAGTTGCTCATCTGGAAAAAGCTATTGCTGCGTTTATTAAAATTGGAAAAGAACTTAGCGTAATTAAATAGTGTTCGTCAATAAAGTCCGATTACAACGTTATTTTTTATATTTCTCCATCAGAGTCTCCTGCAAGGGACTCTGATGGATTTTGATTTTTTCCCCAGCAGAGTCTCCTGCAAGGGACTCTGATGGATTTTGATTTTTTCCCCATCAGAGTCTCCAGAATGGGACTCTGCTGTTTATATTTTATTTTGTGTAACGTAAATACCAGAGTCCTCTTCGAGAGACTCTGCTAAAAGAAAAAGTTAAGAAACTCTTTGTGTTTAATACCAACAAGTAAATCAAATTAGTCCAAAGAGTAATTCTATTTTAGACTTCAGCAAGGGGTTGCAACCCCTTGTATTAAAAGAGCAAAAGATAATTATTGAATTGGACTATTATAGAAACCGCATCGGTATCAGAGTCCTTTTCGAGAGAATTAAATGGAAGAATCTTAAATTATCAATTCCGCATATTTAATGATTCATGGTTTCTGAATCATAATTTTCTTAACAAATTCTGTTTGATTTGATGTAATTCTTAAGAAATACAAGCCTGATATTAAGTTATTTACATCAATACAAACAAAGTCTAAATTGCTACTAGAACTATAAACTTCTTCACCTAAAAGATTAAAAATTGCAAACGTAAAAAGTTGATTATTAAAATTCAAAATATTAATATTGTCAATTATTGGATTAGGAAATATTTTAAATGGTCTTGATTTTTGCGAGTTAATTCCCACACTAGAAATACTATCGTATGTGATAACTAATTTTGGATGTTTTTTACGTTCGGGATGGTCGCTTGAACAGAAATTCATCTTTCTATAGTAATCTTCGTGTAAAGGTTTTAATAGAAATCCAAAACTATTTAAAGGGTTATTATACATGTCTCGAACCAAGTCGGTAACATCAAAAACAAAATCCTGATAGATATCGGTTGATTCACCACTTATTAATTGATTTACCGAGGTGGAACTTGGTTGAGTATCCCATGTAACTGCATGTTCATCCCAATTTTCAGTAATTCGTTGAATAATTATTTCATTTGACCCACTTGCTGTTGAATTACCGCCTGATGGTAAACCTGGAGAGCCAAAAAGATATAATTTTGCCAACACTATATTTGATGATGTTGGAATAATACTTAAATCAAATTCTATTAGCGAAAAATCTACACCTGGTATACCACTATATGTCCACGCAGCAATCGGTAACTCTATATACGAACCAGAGGTGTAAATATTAGCACTGTTAATTCGAGCATCTTTACCTTGAATTGAATCAGGTTGTAATTCAATAATATTTTGACAAGTTAAACGACTTAGGCAAAATAATAAAATTAATAAAGTTAACATTTTGAATTTCATGACTTTAATCGGAACTTACTTTGATGTTTCTTTATTTCATAAGAGCTAGGTAGATATTTCTTACTTTTTGTAGCAACAGCTATATTAATTTATTAAACTAAATATTATTTAATTAGCTTGTTTTTGTGGCAACTATTGTATATCTTTG
>JBBQWB010000066.1:0-17097 GCA_038210985.1 Bacteroidales bacterium | reverse complement strand
CCAGAATACTTGCAGAGCTATCTCAATGAGTTTTGCTACATGTTTAATCGAAGGTATTTTGGCGAAAAAAAATTTGACAGACTTCTGATAGCAGGAATTAGCTATAAAAATGAGTTTAGGTATAACATTAAGTAGTCATAATTTATTTTTACATCGTGATTGCTCGGACTTGTAATCCGAGTTTAATTGTAATCCAAAAAAAAATTATTTGTTTGGATTACAAATCCGAACAAGCACTCGGAGGCTTTCATTTGGTCATATTGAGCCTTTGGAGCATTAAATCATGGGGTATTTATCGTTTTTTACAAGCACTAACTATAGCCTGCACTCAGAGTCGAGAAATTGCAAACATGCAACGTGCCGACACTTGATGTATTTTTGAAAAAACCACAGCAGTGAATGTTGGTTGTTTTTTTTGCGATTTACTATACTAGTGGCTGTCTATAATGTTATACCAATACTTATTTCAAATTAGTCCAGCTGATAATTTGAAATTTAGTATGGTTTATGCCGATAGAGTTTCTGTTATAGTGCAAAAGATGTTTATTGAATTGAACTATTACAGAAACCGTAACGGTATTATTCACCCAAAAGTTTTATGACACATTCAAAAAGTTGCTTGTGAGAAAAATAATTCCGATAATATTCAGCATGATTTTGAATACACAGTATAACAAAATCATATTGCTGAATACAAATCGGAATTCAAGAGCGAGGCATTTTTGAAAATTTTCATGGGAGTTAACTGGTGTTAATGACGCAGAAAATTTTAAAAAATAACGCTGTTATCGGACTTTATAGACGGTCACTAATTAAGTGTTTTTGACACCAACACAATGGCTTGAGCCGAAGCCCCTTCGCCTCTACCAATAAAACCAATATTTTCGGAGCTATTAGCCTTAATTGAAATATCGGCAATTTCAATCTCTAATATATTGGCAATTATTTCTTTCATTCTATCGATATAGGGCATCATTTTGGGTTCTTGAATAATGATATTGCAATCTACATTGCTAATCATCCATCCTTGTGATTTTAATAAACCTAAAGTTTGAGCAAGAATTCTTAAACTATCAATGTTTTCAAAATTTTTATCTGTATCCGGAAAATAAGTTCCAATGTCTTTTAATCCAATCGAACCAAGCAAAGCATCACATATAGCATGAACTAGCAAGTCGCCATCCGAATGTGCTTCAAAACTTTTATTAAACGGTATTTTAACTCCACCAATAGTAATTGAATCTCCTGGTATAAACGAGTGAGTATCAAATCCAAGTCCAACACGAATTTTATTCAAAGTAAAAAATTAATTATTATCCGATTTTTTGAAAGCATCAAAGTCGAAAGTAAGCGTAAAACGAAGTGTATTTTCCAGAGGATTACGTTGTTTGATAGGAACCAAATAAGCAAAGTCGAGACCAAAAACACTATACTTTAATCCTGCACCAAAAGTTACAAATTTTCTATCCCCTTTAGTTTGGTCTTCATGAAAATAACCAGCTCTAATACAAAATTGTTTGTCGTACCAATATTCGGCACCAATTCCAAAGTTTATTTCACGTAACTCTTCATTAAAGCCATTTGGTGCGTCATAAAACGAATGCAACATTCCTGTAACAATGGAAACATCTGGATCCATTCCAGATTTCACAATTTTTTTACCTTCAGGGTCGCGAACATAATCATTTATTGAATCATTAAAATCCCAAACTGGAGGCGTAGGCACTAACAATTTACTAAAATCAATTGCAAAAACAAAAGAGTTATGTGCATCAATATCTATGGATAAGGATGGTCCAAAGCGAAGAGTAGTAGGAATAAAATCACGAGTGGTTGTTTCGGTATAAGATATTTTAGCTCCCATATTTGAAATAATAGCACCAAAACCAAAAGTAGATTTTT
The DNA here is from genome assembly GCA_038210985.1 of Bacteroidales bacterium. Classification (GTDB taxonomy): domain Bacteria; phylum Bacteroidota; class Bacteroidia; order Bacteroidales; family WCHB1-69; genus JAQUGA01. Next base: position 15,195 of record JBBQWB010000066.1, on the reverse strand, counting down.
CCACCCCTTTAATATCTAAATCTTTATGATAAAAAACAGATAAATCTGCGGCTACGGACTGTCCTGGTTGAGACTCTTGACCAGCTACAGCTTGTCCTAATGTAAGATTTGAGTATATATATCTTCCAGTAACACCCATTGAAAAATTATCACCTAGTAATCGGGCATAGGACAAATCTAAAGCAAATTCATGAGGATTATAATCTCCTCTTGATTCTCCAGTTTCATCCGTAAAAGTAATGGAACCTAGCGAAAAGTATCGAAGTGATGCGGATATTACGTTTTGTTTATCTAATTTATAATAGCCCGATAGATAAGCTAAATTAATGTCGTTAACTAAAGCTCTAAGCCAAGGAGCATAAGACACAGATAAACCCATTTGAGGTTTTGCTGTTAAATATTTAGCAGGATTCCAATGAATTGAAGCTGCATCTGCAGGAGTAGAAACGCCCACATCGCCCATACCGCCAGCCCTAGCATCGGGGGCAATTAGTAAAAATGGCACGGCAGTAGTTATCGTATTTAGTTGAAGCTGACTTCTGGAAATTTGAGCATTGGAATTGAACTTTGCAAAAACTAATAATGCAACAGTTAAAAAAGCGAATCGGATTATTTTCATAAAATAAATTTATTTTAAAATGCAAATATAACGATTATTTTCGTGCTATATTGTTATATAATTACAATTTTTTCAGTTTTTTCAGCAATGTTACCATTTTCATTTTTTACTCTAATTCGATAGATATAAACTCCTTTTGCGAGCTTATCCCCAAAATCGTCGCATCCATCCCATGCAATACCATCTGAACGAAAGCCATTCATTGATACAACTTGCTTGATTGTTTTAATCAATTTACCCGAAACAGTAAAAATCTGAATCATTATATCTAATGCATTATTAGGTTGGTTTTGCTCGAAAAAGAAAGAAGTTTGAGTAGTAAAAGGATTGGGGTAATTTAACACATGTTTTATTGCCAATTCTGCCGAATTAACCACAATAAACTCGATACTTTCCTGTGATGAATTATTCATTATATCCCAAACTTTTACGGTAAGTTTATGTTTGCCTTCGCTTAGTTTGCGGTATGGATATTTAAAAACCCCACTATTATATTTATCTATATCGGATTCGTAATATTCGTTAATTATGATGCTATTATTCACATCGTCATCAATTATAGCGATAGCATCATGACCAATTCCATTACTAACCGTATTTATGCCAGTGGAATCTTTTACATACGCAATTAAAATAGGACTTTCATTGGTTAATCCACCCGAAACAAACTTATCATCATTCATTACAATTCTAATTTCTGGACCAAAACTATCCGAAATTAAGCTATTGGTATCTAATCCACCAATTACAATATTATTATAGTATCCGATAGCATCTTCGTTTTCGGAGTGAGCATAATAACTTATTTTGCCATATCCATAGCTATACGAAATATCCTTAGGTACAATAAAACTAAACGAAAATACACCATTTGTAACTTTAACTTTCCCTTTAAACAAAACATTTTTTTGATAATTGAACGTAAATGCAGAACTTCCTGGATCATTTTTTAAGGTAGTAATTTGAGAAGGCTTATCGAAAACGGTTGGAAAAACAATTCCTTTAAAATTATTCAATAATAATCCGCTTTCATCGGTAACTTTTCCCGAAATTGTAACATGCGAATATGCACCAATAGTATCGGCATTAGCAGAAACATCTCGCCCATTTATTTGAGTAGTTTCAACTTTATAATTAGGATAGGAAGGCACAATTGAAGGATCGCCAACTAAAATAAAATTTCGGATATTAAATGAGCTTAACACATTCACATTTTTGGCAGTTTTCATTAAATCGCCAAGTGCATTATATCTGCCACCTATTTTAGCAAATGCAGAGTTTAATATACTTTGATTCAAACTAAAATTTGTATTTGACCAAGCTACCCTGGAAGTTGTAAACATTGCTGTTGCACCTCCGTTGGCGTTTAAAAAAACCAGCTCGCCTGCCGACACCCTGCTAGGGTCATCAAATCGTGTAAATTCACAAGTTGCTGTAATAAAAATAGGTAAGTTATATTTATTGTCCCATTTTAATATGTCTGAAATTTTCAAAATTCTTTCGTGAGCCCATCCAACTTCGCCACCGTGTCCTACATAATCGATAAATAAAGCTCCTTTTGTCATTCGTTGATTTAATGCATTTTCCACATCTGGATATCGTTGACCACCCGAATATGAAACCTGAGGATACGCATCAAAGTAAATTTTTTCAACATTATATGATTTAAAATTAGTTTCAATAATTTTAGCTAATTTATCGGCATCGGATATATGGATGTTATTATCCTCGTCATCGGCTAAAATAGTAACATAAGTTCGCCAATCGCCAAAATTTGAATGTTGAGTAATTAACTCTGGTTGAATTCGATATTTATTCAAATACCGAATTGTTTTATCCACCATTTCGGCAGCTTGAACAGGATTTAGAACCACAAATCGACCAATTCCAATGTCCAGCGTCCCATTTGCTTGAAAACCCTCATTGTCATCTAAAAGTCCAAAATAATCATCGCTATCCCACGATGAATAATCGTCAATTGAATTGTTGTTTTCGTAAGTAGAAATTAAATTTTGGTTGTACCCTAGTGTGTTTTTATAATCATAACTTGCATCGCCAAATAACAATAAATATTTTGGTGAATTTTCGCCAAAGCGGTCGTAAAACATTTTCACAAAATCTCTTATCGCAGTTGGGTCGGGGTTGCCAGAAGAAAATTCATTATAAACTTGTGAAACATTAACTACATTTATATTCATATTGCGTTGTGTCCGATGAAAATCAGCTAACCTTTCGGCTTCCGCTATAAGAATGGATGGTGAAATGATAATCATATCACAATTTGGAAGTGCATGCAAGTTTTGGTTTGCAATTTTTCCATTTGGCAATATGGATTGATAAGTTGTACCATCAAATAAAACATATTGCCTCAACGAATCGCTTCGATCCTTAAAAGTCATAGTGCCAGCTGACGGCATAACGTCCACTTTAACAGGATTTATGTAATTGGTTATATCCCAAATTTTTGAATTTGAATTTACGTCTGTAAAATTATATTGAGTAACATTTCCTATCCCAACACTTTCAGGCTCGCGAAATGTAACTTGTCCTTCACTTTGTTTTAAATATCTTTTTACATTTATTATTATATAGTCTAACCACCCAACAGAAGTAACTTGAGGTTTGTTGTAAGTTAAGTTAACATTAAAACTGCTTGCATTAGGCGTAAAAACCTGTTCAGTTTGGGTTGAAATAGCTCTATAATTATAAAATGGTATAGCACCAACTCCAATATTAAAATTTGAAGAAGCTACATTTATGTTAAACGAAGAGTTAACGTTTGAATATGCAGCAAGTTTGACAATTATTTTTGCTTGTTGAGACGTATTAATACCGGGAAAACGAAAAGGAAAACTGTAGGTAATATTTATATCAAATGTTTCACCAAACCATTCTTTGCCAGATTTAGCAAGGTTAACAATATCCTTTTCGTAAACAGCATAATCTGTAAACGAAGAAAATTCAATATTTGCAAGTCCGCTCTCACTTTGTTTTGTTTGAATTCGTTTATTAGAACCCAAACCAGCATCTATATTTAAGAAATAAGTTGAAAAATCGGTAAATTGATTTGCAACATGGGTAAAACTTTGTTCAGCTTGATTATAAACCCAATCAACAGGTCCTTTTGCATAAAACAAAATATAATCTTGGTTATCAAAACTACCGTCACCACCGCCAATTATTTCGATGGCACATTCTTGAATATCATCGTATCTAAAAATCGAATTTAACTCTGGCAAAACAGTACCTCCGTTTCCAAAAATCGAAATATTAGATGGATTAAGGGTGGCTGGATCAATTCCTAAAGTTCTTAAATCATTATATGTAATCTTAGTTATACCAGAATTGCGAACAGAAAACTTATACCAACTACCTGAGCTTAATTTCGAATTTTGCGCATATACTCTATTTTTGGTAGTATTTTTTAAATTTGAAATATTAAATTTTAGAGAAAAGGATTTAATTATTTCATATTGTCCATTTTTAAATCTTATGGGTTGAATAGAAAAATTCAAATACGGTTTTCCTCTTTCAGAGAAAATATTTGTATTAATAATAAAATCGCTCGAAACATTTAAATTATTTAAACCTACCAACTTGCATATCGACTCATCCAGCACCTCTGTATTTAATAAAACAAACTGACTTTCTACACTTCCACCTAGGCTAGCAACAGGAATTCTTTGGCAGTATAATGGGATAACGCTTCCTGGGTTATCAAACTGACAATTTTCAAAACTCAATATTGATTTAAATGTTTTTTCATCCAGTTTTATTTTCTCAACAGGAGTCCAACTAATTGAATCAGAGTGAGTATAAGACTGAGCATAAACGGAAATAAAACAAAAATGAAAAAAAACAATAAAAGCAACCCAATTTTTCAACTTCAACATACGTCTTAGGATTAATAAACAACATAATGAGCAAACTATTTTAATACAAAATTATTGTTCTTTTGAGAAAAAATATGAAATTGATAAAACTTTTTAATTCAAACAGCGTATAAAAAAGTTAATTAACAAACAAAAAAACAACATATTTTTTCAAAACAAACTGCATGATTGAAATTTTTTGTAATATTGTAACTTAAAATCGGGAATAACATGATTGTAAAAAACATCTTAAAGTTTGGATTCGTTTTAGTAATGACTTTCCAAAGCTTCCTATTATACAGCCAAGACCCTCAGTTTTCGCAGTTCTATGCTAGTCCAATATACCTAAATCCTGCTTTTGCAGGTTCGGCAGTATGCCCTCGAATGGTATTAAATTTCCGCGACCAATGGCCATCCATTACTGGAACTTTTGTTACCTACTCGGCTGCATACGACCAACATTTTGATAGATTATCGGGTGGAGTTGGTATTTTATTTATGGGCGACCGTGCTGGACAAGGAACCATTAACACCAATGCTGTCAGTGCAATTTACTCCTATAAACTGGATGTCAACCGAAGTTTTTCGATGAGAGCAGCTTTACAAGCAACATTTCAACAAAAAACTTTAAATTGGGATAATCTTACATTTGGCGACATGATTGATGAACGTTATGGATTCGTTTATAATACCCAAGAAATTAAACCTGGTACATTAACCAAAGGATATGTTGATTTTTCGGCAGGTTTATTAGGTTATACCGAAAACTTTTTTGGAGGTGTAGCTGTTCATCATTTAACTCAACCCGAAGAAGGATTTATCAGCATTAGTAAATTACCACGCAAATATACAGCTCACGCTGGTTATGTAATTGACATTAAACGCAAAAGCAGACGTAACCGCAGTATAAATGACGTTACTATTTCTCCAAACATTTTGTATCAACAACAAATGAAATTCCATCAAATTAATTATGGTTTTTATTACAATTACTATCCTTTTGTTGCTGGAATGTGGTTTCGTCAGAATTTTGAAAATCCAGATGCTTTTATCGTATTATTTGGTGTACAACAAGAAACTTTTAAATTTGGATATACATACGACTTAACCGTCTCAAAACTTACCAACGTAACAGGTGGTGCCCACGAAATTTCTTTTATGTATCAATTTCGTTGTCCAGAAAAAAGAAGACGTGTAAGAGCAATAAATTGCCCGTCATTTTAGTTATTAAATTATTGAAAAAAATCAGGAAGCAATGAATAAAATTAAATTAGTTATTTTAGCAACAATTGTAAGCTTTAGTTTTTTTGGCTTGCAATCATGCAGAAAATCTGCATCTAGCACTACCGGTTGGGAATATAACAACCCACGAAACGGTGGTTTTGAAGTAGCTCCCTTTGAAGAACAAATGACCGGACCAGGTTTATTGTTAATTGAAGGAGGAACTTTTGTTATGGGCAGAACCGAACAAGATGTAATGTACGATTGGGATAATAATCCTCGCAGAGTTACAGTTTCATCTTTTTATATGGATGAAGTTGAAATACGCAACTTAGACTACTTGGAATATCTACATTGGTTATATCGTGTTTTTGTTCCTGCTGATTTAGCAGTAGTTTATCGTAAAGCTTTACCCGACACATTAGTTTGGCGTAATAAATTAGCTTACAACGAACCTTATGTAAATTATTATTTACGCCACCCTGCATATCGCGAATATCCAATTGTTGGTGTATCGTGGGAACAAGCTACCGATTACTGTGCATGGAGAACCGATCGCGTAAATGAAATGATTTTAGTTGAAATAGGTGTTATTACATTAATACCTGAACCATCTCCCGAAGGTTATTTTAACACGGATGCGTATTTAACTTACGAAGAATATGAAGGAAATTCAGATCGCAGGTTTCAAAACTTAGTTACTGGTGAATTTCGAAATACAAAAATGGAAGATGGAATCCTCTTACCTATATATAGATTACCAACCGAAGCCGAATGGGAATTTGCTGCTCTTGGATTAATTGGCAATACATTGGGCGAACGAATTTTAGAGCGTAGATTATATCCATGGAATGGTCACGTTGCTCGTACCGATGACAATAAATTTTATGGCGACTTTGTTGCGAACATGCGTAGAGGAAAAGGAGACTACATGGGTATTGCTGGCTATTTAAACGACGCCGCAGACGTTACAGCACCAGTTTATTCCTATTGGCCTAACGATTACGGCTTGTATAATATGGGCGGCAATGTTTCTGAATGGGTAATGGACGTTTATCGTAATCAATCGAACGAATACACCAATGAATTCCGTCCTTTTAGAGGAAACGTTTATACAACTAAACAAATTGAAGACATTCAGGAAAACACAATTGCCGATCGTGATTCTATTGGTAAAGTTCCTACCGTTCCTGTTTCTGATTTCAAAAACAATCGCCGTCGTAATTATCGTCAATCCGATAATATAAATTACATAGATGGTGATTTTACAAGCGGTGTAAATAATTGGGGTGGAGCTAGTGCTCCTGTATATGACTCAACTGCATCCACTAGCAAAATGTATAAAGCAGATCCTCTAAACAATAATCAAGATGAATTTTACACTTTAGTTACAGATAAAGCTCGCGTTTATAAAGGTGGATCATGGAAAGATTTACAATATTGGATGGGTCCTGGTCAACGTAGATATCTTGAACAAGATGAATCAACTGACTTCATCGGATTTAGATGTGCTATGGCTAGATTAGGTCCACCACTTAGCAGTGGAAGAAGATAATTAAAATATAATTCCTTAAACCCTCATTTATGTTTAATAGATGAGGGTTTTTATTTAATCCAAAAGAATGAATACAATAGAAAACATTTACAATTTATATAAAGAAAGTTTTTTAGTTTCAACCGATACAAGAAACATTATTCCCAATTCTATTTTTTTTGCGTTAAAAGGGGATAACTTTAACGGCAATAAATTTGCTATCGATGCTTTAAATAAAGGTGCATCATGGGTAATTTGCGATGAAAAAATATCGGAACACGAGAGAATAATAATAGTCGATGACGTTTTAAAAAGCTTACAAGATGTTGCTAAAATGCATCGAAGTTCTCTATCTATTCCTATTATTGGAATAACTGGAACAAACGGCAAAACAACTACCAAAGAATTAATTTTTGCGGTTTTAAGTTCAAAATATAAAGTTCAAGCTACAAAAGGCAACCTAAATAACCATATTGGAGTTCCACTATCTATTTTATCTATTTTGCCCGAGCACGAAATTGCAATTATTGAAATGGGGGCAAATCATATTGGCGAAATTGCCGAATTATGCGAAATTTCACAACCTACGCATGGCATTGTTACCAATATTGGCAAAGCTCATTTAGAAGGATTTGGCTCCATTGAAGGAGTAATTAAAACAAAAAAAGCATTATACGATTATATTATTAGAACCAATGGAACTCTCTTTGTCGATAATGATTCATCCCTCCTATCCGAATTATCCATTGGAACCAAAAAAATCACATATGGCTCAAGCCATGGAGATATATGCGGAGAAATTATCGACAATATTCCATATATATCCATAAAGGCGAACAATCATTTGTTTAAAACGCACATAGTTGGCTCGTATAATTTAAAAAACATACTTGCCGCAATAAGTGTTGGAAATTATTTCAATGTTCCGTTCGAAAAAATCCAAAAAGCAATACAAAACTATATCCCTTCCAATAACCGCTCTCAGTTTATTGAATCAGCAACAAATAAAATCATACTTGATGCATATAACGCAAACCCAAGTAGCATGATGGAAGCTATAAAAAACATTGCCAGCATAAAGCATGATAAAAAAGTTTTAATTCTTGGAGATATGTTAGAACTTGGAGAAGAAAGTTTAAAAGAGCATAAAATAATTATATCTAAAATTGAAGAAATAAAACCTTCCATAGCTATTTTAGTTGGCGAAATATTTATACAAGCAGATGAACAAAATAAATATTTGTGCTTTGCTACAAATAAAGAAGTTGTTGAATATTTAACTTCAAATCACATCAAAAACTCTCTGATTTTATTAAAAGGATCAAGGGGTATAAAAATGGAAACTCTATTACCTTATATTAGCTTATAATGAAAATATATACAATAATAGGTTTAATGTCGGGCACTTCGCTAGATGGTTTAGACGTGGCTTATTGCAAATTTAGCCACGAGGTTTCGAAATGGCAATATAGTATTGAAAAAGCCAAAACCATCGAATATCCAAAAGAACTTAGTTTAAAACTTCAAAATGCCCACCAAATGACGGGTGAAAATCTTTTAAAATTCGACAATGAATTAGGTCGGTTTTTGGGAAATTCGGTAAAAAGTTTTATGGAAAAATACCACTTAAACCCCGAATTAATTTCTTCGCATGGCCATACAATATTTCATCAACCCGAAAACCAATTTACTTTACAAATTGGCAATGGAGCAGAAATTGCTTCCATTACAGGCATTGATACGGTGTGTAATTTCAGAACAACGGACATTGCACTTGGAGGTCAAGGAGCTCCATTGGTTCCAATAGGAGACGAATTATTGTTTAATAAATTTGATTTCTGTCTAAACATTGGAGGAATAGCAAACATATCAACCAATATAAATTCTAAACGATTTGCGTGGGACATTTGTCCTGCCAATATGTTGCTAAATTATTTTGCTAGTAAATTAGGTTTTGTTTATGATAAAGATGGGGATATTGCAAAAACAGGAGTTATAAACAAAGAACTTTTATCCGCTTTACTTGAAATTGAATACCACAAATTACCTTACCCAAAATCTTTAGGAAGAGAATATGTATTTGATAAATATTTGCCAACCATAATCAAATACGAATCAAACATTAATAATATACTTTGTACGCTCGTTGAAATGATATCGGAATTAATTTACCAGGAGGTTTATAAAATTGGTAAAGGCACTATTTTAGCCACAGGTGGAGGAGCATTTAATACATTTTTAGTGGAGCAAATGAGAAAAAAAGGACTCGAAATTAAATTGCCTGATAGTCAGATAATTTCGTACAAGGAAGCCTTGATTTTTGCTTTTCTAGGATTATTGCGAAAAACCAAACAAATAAACACTTTAAAAAGTGTAACAGGAAGTAGCCGCAACAGCATTGGTGGGGCTATATTTTCGGGAAAATAACTAGTACAATATTTATAATCGAAAAAGCGTTTTACTAACAAGTTATTGTTAGCAAAAATCATGTTTTGAAAACACTACAAGCAAGCGTAGGAGTAATTTTGTAAAAACAAATTAAATTAAATTATGATACACGGAATTATTTTACAAGCAACTCAAGTATTGAGTGATTCAGCAGCAGCAGTAGCTCCACAATACGAAAAATTATCGTTATGGGAAACAACTCTAAAAGGTGGATGGATTATGATACCCCTTTTCATCATGTCGATTATTGCTATTTATTTGTTTATTGAACGTTTTTTGACAATTAACAAAGCCTCAAAAGAGGAAAGTAATTTCATGAATAACATTCGTGATTTTGTTCATAATGGAAGGCTCGATTCGGCATTGGCATTATGCAAAAACAACTCTACGCCGCTAGCACGAATGATTGAAAAGGGATTATTGCGAATAGGCAAACCTTTAAACGACATTAATGCTACCATTGAAAACGTTGGCAAATTAGAAGTTTCTAAACTCGAAAGAGGGATTGCAGCTTTAGCAACCATAGCTGGCTCGGCACCAATGATTGGATTTTTAGGCACGGTTACAGGAATGGTTAAAGCATTCTACGACATGTCGAAAGCAGGCAACAATATCGATATTCAGCTTTTGTCCAGTGGAATTTATGAAGCAATGGTTACCACCGTTGGAGGGTTAATTGTAGGTATTATTGCTTACATTTGTTATAACATTTTAGTTGCTCGTATCGAAAAAGTTGTATTTCAACTTGAAGCACGTGCAACCGAATTTATGGATTTATTAAACGAACCAGCAAACTAAAGTATTATGGCTATTCAAACCAGAAATAAAAGGAGCTTGGAATTCAGCTCGGCATCTATGTCCGATTTGGTTTTCCTTTTGCTGATATTTTTCATGATTACTTCTACTCTTGTAAGTCCTAATGCAGTAAAGCTATTATTACCACAAAGCAATAGTAAAGTAATTGCAAAGCAAAATGTAAATTTATATATTAAGGAGCCAGCCGATTTTTTTATTGGAGAAACTCCTATTAATCCTTCCGAATTAAGCACATTACTTGCCGATAAGCTATCTAAAGAGCCATCGGATGCAACTGTTGTTCTTCGAGCTGACCAATCGGTTTCGGTACAAAATATTGTGGTAGTTATTGATGCAATAAATGCTATTAATGACCAAACAGGTAAAAAATACAAACTTATTTTAGCCACTAAACCTAAGGAGTAAACGCCATGAAAAAGCTAAGTAAAAACGATATTAAAGGCATTATTGCTGCCGCAGTGTTTCACACATTTTTATTATTGTGTCTGTTTTTATTTGGTTTTAAAACGCCTCTTCCCATTCCTCAAGAACAAGGAATTGAAATTGACTTAGGTGGTGGCGGAGGTGGCTCATCATCTGCAAATGAAAATATCAGTAAACCAGTTCCAAATAATAATAACTACGCAACTCAAAACTCGGAAGAAGCTGTTTCGTTAAACAATAATAAAACAGTTAAAACAAATACCGAAGTTAAAAAAGTAAAGGAACCAGTAGTTGATCCTCGCTTAATTTACAAACCTGGTAATAACACCAAGCCTGGAGATGGACAAGGTACAGGAAATGGTTCGGGAATTGGCTCAGGAACTGGACCAGGTAAAGGTACTGGTACAGGTGGTGGAGAAGGCTCAGGAATTGGAAACAGCACTGGACCTTCGTTTAGCTTAAATGGTCGTAAGGCACGTTCGCTTCCTACTCCACGAATTACAAATGCTCAAGGAAAAGTGGTTGTTCGTATAAAAGTTGACAGAGACGGAAATGTGGTTGATGCAGAAGCAATATCGAGAGGTACTACCATTGCAAACTCTCAAGTTTGGAGAATTTGTGAGGATTATGCAATGAAATCGAAATTTGATGCAAAATCCGATGCTGCTGAAATCCAAATGGGAACCATAACGTATATTATAATCTAACTATTTTCATAATTACTAAAACTGTCATTTATCCATTTTTAAGTGACAGTTTTTATATTATTAAAACCAATACTTAAATGAATTATAAAGAAACTTTGTCCTATCTTTTCGAAAGCTTGCCAATGTATCAACGAGTTGGAGCAGCGGCATATAAAGCCGATTTAGAAAATACTATTGCAATAATGGATGTTTTAAATAATCCATATCGCAACTTCAAATCCATTCATGTTGCAGGAACAAATGGAAAAGGGTCTGTTTCGCACATGATGGCTTCCATTTTACAAGAAGCTGGATATAAAGTAGGCTTATACACTTCGCCACATTTAATCGATTTTCGGGAACGAATTAGAATAAATGGGATTGCAATATCTGAAAAAGCTGTCTGTAAATTTGTAAAACAATACAAATCTGACTTTGAAAGAATAAAACCGTCCTTTTTTGAGATGACAGTTGGAATGGCTTTCGATTACTTTGCAAACGAAAAAGTCGATATAGCAATAATCGAAGTTGGAATGGGCGGAAGATTGGATTCCACTAATGTAATAACTCCACTCCTATCTATCATTACAAATATAGGACTTGACCATACCCAATTTTTAGGAAATACAATCTCGAAAATTGCAAGTGAAAAAGCCGGAATAATAAAACAAAATATTCCTGTTATTATTGGCGAATCCAATCCCGAAAGCAATCCTGTTTTTGACAGCAAAGCAAAAGAGTTAGATGCACCAATTATTTATGCCGAAAAGATGGTTAAAATTGAAGACATAGATCCAAGTTCCATTTTTGATAAAAAAATAGTTGCACATATACATTCAAAAACATTACACATTAATTCGCCACTTGCAGGGAATTATCAATTAAAAAATATTGCAAGTGTTTTATGCAGTATCGAAAGATTAAATACAAATCGTGATTTAATTATTCCCGAAAAATCAATTCAAAATGGGATTGAAAATGTAATTAAAAATACTGAATTTAAGGGACGTTGGCAAAAGCTACAAAACATTCCATTAATAATATGCGATACTGGGCACAATGCTCATGGATTATCTATTACAATTCCTAAATTAATGCAAATACCTTGTTCAAAATTGCATATTGTGCTTGGTACTGTGAACGATAAAAATATAAATGAAATTCTTGCATTATTTCCTCAAAATGCAGAATATTATTTTTGTAAAGCCAATATTCCAAGAGCACTTGATTCGGATGAACTACGAAAAATAGCAAGCAAATATAATCTAATTGGAAAATCGTTTTTAAGTGTAAAAGAAGCGGTAAAAGTTGCAATTAATTCGGCAAATCCAAAAGATTTAATATTTATTGGCGGAAGTAATTTTGTTGTTGCAGATGCATTGCCACTTTTTCCTGAATTGGTTACTTTTTAAAACACATTTTACAATAACCTAAATACGAAATACATACAGCTACTTGGCTCCATTTTGGGGTGACTCGGGGCACGATCTCATCCAAAATTTACGAAAGATTTGTTTCTATAAGATTGGATTTTGTCATAAAATTTGCAAACATCAAGGCAAATTTTTCGCCAAAATCATTTTTCAATTAAACATAATAGCCCCGCATTGCATGCGGGGCTATTAATATTCGACACCTACGGCGTCGTAATTTGAAAAACCAAAAAAATGAATAAATTTTAAGATATATTTTGTGGTTTTTAATGTTAAAATTTTAATCAATCCGTCAGCTGAAGGATTGATACCTTATAAAAACTAAAACTTTTAAAATAATACTAAAATCGTGCGGTGGCAATGGCAATCCGCCGCGGCAGAGTGGCAAGACGGTGGCGTGAATGCTAAAATAGTCCTTGCAAGAAAACTCAGTGTTTGATAAGAAAACGTCAAATTCTAGGCTTTCGAAGCAACGAATTTAGCGAGTTCCGAATTAGATTTTGTACGTTTTCATTTGCTTTCACCCTTGAGGGCTGGGGCAAAAAACAAAATGAAAACCAACAAATCTTGGTCGGAATGACCTGAATTCGTTGCAAGTATAACAGCTTGTCCAACTTTTGGCGGAAAGAAGTTGGCGTTTTCTTGCAGACACTAATTAAAGGGCGAAAAATATTGAAAATTTAATCGGACAATAGTTTTTAAAAATATAAGATAATAGAGAGGAAAAAAATTACCTTTGCAAAAAGTTTTTACTCCATGAATTTTATTCAAATTATTCTTTTATATGTCATGAAAAAAATGTGAAAATTACAGGAAATATAAGATTTTAGTTTACATTTTATTCATTTTCTCAACTTCATCTTAATTAACTAATGAATTCATTATCAAATAAAAAAAAGAGGATTCTAGTATTTACAGCACTTACAGTCGCTATTTTTTCGAGCATTTTATTTTATACATTTCCAAATTGGGTTCCGTATTCAAGTTCCATAATACCTTTATCTCATAAGGATACAATTAATATAAATAATGCGAAGGATAGCATATCAATTGCAAATTTAAAAATTGATTCGGCAAAGGGTGATTTTAATCCCGATGAAGTTGCCACAAGCAATATTACAAATATATCCACCGAAAGAATCATCAAACGAGACCCACAGGATAGTTCCAATTTGTATGCACGAATTTTAATGCTGGGCGATTCGCATTTAATGGGTCAATTTGGCGAATTTTTTCAACGAGATTTACATGAAACTGGTTTATTTGATATTTTATCTATATCCATTGGTGGAGCGGGTTCGGCTTCATTTACATACCCAATGCACAATAATTGTTGCGGATTCATTATTCGTGAAAGCATTCATAATGAAAAAATTGGAGTCAATAAAAAATTACGTAATTTAGAGTACAAAAATCGCAAAACAGGCGAAGTTATTGGCAAAAAATATAATGGACATTTAGGAAACATATTGACAGAAATTAATCCTGACATTGTTATTGTAGCTTTAGGCAGCAATTTAACCAACAACCATCAAGGATTAATAAATATAATAAAGAAAAATACACCAAACTCGCAAATTGTTTGGGTTGGACCAATGCGATGTAAAAAAATCGGGATTCGAGTTAAAACCATTCAACAAGCAGTAGTAAAAAATAATATTTTCTTTGTTCGAAGCGATGATGTAGTAGGTTCGGACAGTTTAAATATGGAGCATTTGTGCGGAGCGGAAGCAAAGCAATGGGCTAATACAATTTTTGACCGAATGAAACCTTTGCTTGATAGATATTCGAGTCCACTTGCTCATACCCGAATCCTGCAGGATAGTTTAAAGAATTAGGCAAATAAAAAAAACCTCTTACGGGGTTTTTTTTAAATATATTTTGTAAATATTATTCTGTAACATTTCATCTCTTTTTAATTTTTAATTGTTCTAATACTAAATTTTAACATAAAATATATTTTTCTGCCTGATGTGTAAGCAATTATAACATATCTAACATTTTTTTTTACAAACTATTGACTTTTGCTTTTTTATATCGTATATTTACAAATATATTTTGTTATATGATAAATTTAAGCAACTTTTTAATTAATGATTTTGTAAAAGCTCCACTACGTAAAGAGAGAGAGAGAGAGAGAGAG
>JBBQWB010000065.1:0-17512 GCA_038210985.1 Bacteroidales bacterium | reverse complement strand
CGTAGCTTATGAAGCATCGCCCATATTGGGTTATAGGTGGAGTGACCCAACTGACGTTTAAGTTCTAGGGCAGAAAAAGTTTTTTTCGTGGAGGTCAGCAGGTGAATTGCAATAAACCAATAACGAAAAGGCAACTGGCTACCGTGCATAACTGTATTACCTCGCAAACTCTGTCGGTATTTGCAACGCTTACACTCAAAATTTTCTTTGTCTGATTTCCAATAATGTTCAGTACTCCCACATTTTGGACAAACGACACCTTGTTGCTCTCTGTATTCTTTCCATTTAGCCTTGCATGACGCCTCATCTGGATATTGTGCGATAAAATTTAATACATAGCTGAAATTTTCAATGATTGAATTGCAAAGAAAAATAATTTAGGCGAAAGATTGAGTATTCAAAAATATTTATTTTTAATTATTGTTTTTTATTACCAGGTTTTTTTACAATATTATCTCTCATCGAAGTATCGGCTTTGATGTTTTCCATTTTATAATAATCCATGATACCTAAGTTTCCTGAGCGAAAAGCTTCGGCAATTGCTTTAGGGATTTCGGCTTCGGCTTCGATAACTTTTGCACGGGCTTCTTGTGCTTTGGCTAACATTTCTTGTTCTAAAGCAACTGCCATAGCACGACGCTCTTCGGCTTTTGCTTGGGCAATGTTTTTATCGGCACTTGCTTGATCCATTTGAAGAATTGCACCAATATTTTTACCAACATCGATATCTGCAATATCAATGGAAAGAATTTCGAATGCAGTACCCGAATCTAATCCTTTGTTAAGTACCACTTTTGAAATACTATCTGGATTTTCGAGCACTTGTTTGTGTGATAATGCCGAACCAATAGCCGAAACTATTCCTTCGCCAACACGGGCAATAACGGTATCTTCACCAGCACCTCCAACCAATTGACGAATGTTTGCACGAACTGTAACACGAGCCTTAGCAATTAACTGAATACCATCTTTTGCAACAGCAGCAACTGGAGGAGTATTAATTACTTTTGGATTAACCGACATTTGAACAGCCTCAAACACGTCTCTACCAGCTAAATCGATAGCAGTTGCAGATTTAAAACTTAATTCAATATTTGCTTTATCTGCTGATATTAATGCATTTACAACTCGCTGCACTCGTCCACCAGCTAAATAGTGAGCTTCGAGTTCGTTACGGTTTAGTGGAACACCAGCTTTTGTTCCAATAATTAATGAATTAACAATAATTGAAGGTGGAACTTTTCTCCATCTCATTAAAATAAGTTGTATTAACGATATTCTAACACCTGAAACAAGAGCCGAAAACCATAATCCTATTGGCACCATCCACAAAAAAAGCCATAAAATTATAATAACTCCAACAGCAATAGCTGCAAACATTCCTAAATCATTCATATTGGTTTAATTTTTTAGTTTAACAATTATTTTATTTTTATTTATTTTAATAACTACTATTTTGGTGTTAGGGTCAACAAATAATCCTTGGGTATCCACTTCAAAAATTTCATTATTAATTCGAGCTTTTCCAATTGGTGCTAACCTCGAAATAGTAATACCCTCGCTACCAACTTCCACTTTATTTTCATCAATTTCATTTACTTTCGATTCAATATTTGTGTGTAGCATAAGTTTTCGCCATGTTTTTGTTCGAAGCGAAACTACTATTAAACCTACCAAAAAAAGCACGGTTGACATTAAGGTTATATTACCTGCTACCATACCATACTGAGAATAAGCTTCGTATATTCCAAAAAGAATACTTGAAAACCCAAAAATACCTACTATGCCAAATCCAGGGATTACAAAAATCTCAAGTATTAATGCAACAATTCCAATTAAAATAAAAAGACCGATTATTCCCCAACTCATAATTATTATTGTATTTCGGCAATTAAGCCACGCTCTGTTATAGACTTACGAATTTGAATAAGTTTCGATTTTTCGCCTTGTTTTACTGCACATTTTCCTCGATAATGAGTAATCCAAGTGCATTGTTCGGCTTGTAAAGGATCATGTTCGCAAACATCAACAAGTGTTTCTACAACATAATCAAATGTATTGAAATCATCGTTAAATAAAATTAGTTGAGGCAATGAAACAGATTCATTTTCCGTACTAATATTTGTATTTGTTTTTACTTTTACCATAAAATTTATTATAGATGTCTCAAATTTAATACTTTTTATTTGAAAGTCAAGTATTTTTATATGTTTTTTTTTATGGAGCAACACTAATTGGCAGTCCATCAACTTTTTCGGTCAGTGCAATTTTAATTACTTCATCCATCGAATCTACAAAATGAAAATCTAACTCTTTTCTGTATTTTTCTTCAATTTCAAGAACATCCTTTTCATTTTCTCGACTTAAAATTATTTTAAAAATAGATGCACGGCGAGCTGCCAACATTTTTTCTTTAATTCCACCAACTGGTAAAACCTTACCGCGTAGAGTAATTTCGCCAGTCATTGCAAAGTTAAAATTTACAATTTTCCGAGTTAAAGCCGAAACCATTGCTGTTAAAAGAGTAATCCCTGCTGATGGACCATCCTTCGGAGTTGCACCTTCGGGAACGTGAATATGAACATTCACTTTTTCGAGAAAATCGGCAGAAATCCCAAAATCAAAGCTATGCGATTTTATGTATTCAAAAGCAATAGTAGCCGATTCCTTCATTACGTCCCCTAAATTTCCAGTAATTGACAACAATCCTTTTCCACGGCTAACCGATGCTTCCACAAATAATATTTCACCTCCAACAGATGTCCAAGCAAGTCCAACAGCAACTCCCGAAATAGTTTGTTTTAAAGCTTTTTCGCGTTTAAAAATTGGAGGTCCCATAATAGTTTCTACCTCAAGCGTTGCAAACTTACTATTAAACGGTTCATCCATTGCTTTAAATTTAGCTCTCGAACGAATCATTTTTGCAATATTCCGTTCTAAACCTCTAACGCCTGACTCTCGCGTATAGTCGGATATTAATTTCTGAACTACGCTTGATGAAAATACAACGTCCGATTTTTTCAATCCATGCTCCAATAATTGCTTTGGTATTAAGTGATTTTTAGCAATAAACTCTTTTTCTTCCATCGAATAGCCCGAAATTTCAATTATTTCCATTCTATCGCGTAAGGCTGGATGAATTGTATTTAAATTATTTGCGGTAGCAATAAACAAAACTTTTGACAAATCGAAACCGGTTTCTAAAAAATTATCATAGAATGAATTATTTTGTTCTGGATCTAAAACTTCTAATAAAGCCGCAGAGGGATCGCCATTAATATTCATTCCTAGCACTTTATCAATTTCGTCTAAAACAAAAACTGGATTAGCCGATTTTGCCTTTTTAATATTTTGAATAACTCTGCCAGGCATGGCTCCAATGTATGTTTTTCGATGACCTCTAATTTCCGATTCATCTCGTAAACCTCCTAAAGACACTCTAATATATTTTCGTCCTAAAGCTCTTGCGATGGATTTACCTAGGGAGGTTTTACCAACACCAGGAGGTCCGTACAAACACAAAATTGGCGATTTCATATCCCCTTTTAGTTTTAGAACTGCCAAATAGTCAATAATTCTATCTTTTACCTTTTCAAGTCCATAATGATCTTTATCCAAAACTTTACGACAATGTTTTAAATCTAAATTATCTTTTGTAAATTCTTGCCAAGGAAGCTCAACAAAGGTTTCGAGATAATTAACTTGTACCGAATAATCAGGTGATTGAACGTTTAAACGGCTTAATTTTTTCAATTCTTTTTCAAAAATCTCTTTTGTTTCGGTATTCCATTTTTTAACTAGGGCACGCTCTTTAAAACTTTTAATAGACTCTTCGATAGGGTTGCCGCCCAACTCTTCCTGAATGGTTTTAAGTTGTTGTGATAAAAAATAATCTCGTTGTTGTTTATCAATATCCAATTTCACTTTTCGTTGAATGCTATTTTTCAATTCCAGCATTTCCAATTCGCGCGACAACAATGCCAAAACTTCAGAGGCACAAGTAATTACATTATTCATTTCCAACAGTCGTTGTTTTTCTTGAATATCGGCTGTAAGATTAGAAGAAATAAAGTTTATAAGATATTGCGAGGTTTCAATATTTTTAATTGCAAATGCAGCATCAGAAGGAATATTAGGAGAGTATTCAATAATTCTCAAGGATAAATCCTTAAGCGACGAAATAGTTGCTTTAAAATTTCGGTTATTGAGTGCCTGTTTGTTGTTCACTAACATTTCAAACACTTCCACTTTGGCTAAATGGTATGGTTCTGTTTGTACAACTTCCACAATTTTAAATTTCTTTATTCCTTGAATAATTATAGTTGTGCTGCCATCAGGCATTTGCAACGACTTAATAATCCTAGCCAATGTTCCAATACTGTAAATATCTTCAGCTTCAGGATCTTCCACATTTTGGTCGCGTTGAGTAGCTACACCAATTAATTTTTCGCTTTTGTAATAATCTTTAACCAATCGGATTGATTTATCTCGACCAACTGTAATTGGGATTACAACTCCAGGAAAAAGAACGGTATTGCGAAGAGGCAAAATTGGCAGCAATTCGGGCATTGGTGTATTGCTAATAGAATCTTCATCTTCGGGACTTAATAATGGGATAAATTCGGCTTCATTACTAAGGATATCTGATAGTTCAAACAGTGATTTATTTTTCATTTAAAAATTTCAATTTATTAATTATCAAAAAAACGACATTTTGTCATAGTAACAACAAAACATAAAAAAACAAGTTCAAAAAGGAGTAAGCCAAATTTAATACCATTTGCAATAATGGCAACATGACATGAAAAAAAGTCAGTAAAAATCAGAATCTAAGTTTACGATTTTGATGCGTATTTTGAAAAACTGCATCCAGAATTTTTTTATCTTTTTCGGTAAAATCCAATCCTCTTCTTTCCCAAACTCTTCGAGCAACATCAATTGCTTTATTAGATGAGTAAGTTGCCAAACCCGAAGTACCACCCCACGAATAAGAAGGGATAAAATTGCGTTGATAGCCAGATCCGAAAATATTTGCACAAACGCCAATTACGGTTCCAGTATTATACATTGTATTAATTCCACATTTTGAGTGATCGCCCATCATTGTACCACAAAATTGCAAATTTGTATTAATAAATGTTTGGCTTGGATAGTTCCATAAACGAACATTATCGTATGTATTTTTGAGGTTTGATGTATTTGAATCGGCACCAATATTGCACCATTCGCCAATTACCGAATTTCCAAAGAAACCATCATGAGCTTTATTTGAATATCCAAAAATAACCACATTATTTAATTCGCCACCAACTTTTGAATATGGACCAACCGTAGTTCCTCCATATATTTTTGCACCCATTTTAACTTGTGCATTTTTGCCCAAAGCAAATGACCCTCTAATTAATGCACCCTCCATCACTTCGGCATCCTGACCAATATAAATGGGACCATTTGTAACATTCAGCATAGCACCTTCAATAACGGCACCTTGTTCGATAAAAATTTGGCTCAAATCGCCTATTAGTGTATTTGTTTTAGATAATGGCTGTGATTTTTTTCCCTTCACAAGCAATTGAAAGTCGGCTTTTATTTGTTCATCGTTAAAATGAAAAATATCCCATGAGTTTTGAAGTTTTGTAATAGGTTCATTATAATATAAAATTTCTTCGCTAACGGATGAATCGGAATCTTCTTCCATATCTTCATTTAAAAATTCCGAATCTACAATGTCATTTCCAGAAATTTGATAAGCAATTATTGTTTCGCCAGAAATTAACGACTGGTTTGGTTTTAGCGAATTTATCTTTTTAACTAATTCCTCAGTTGGAATAATAGATGCATTTATTAAGGTATTTTCATCTTCTTTAATCATCGGAAACTTATCTGAAAGGTATGGTTCAGTAAGAGTAGATGTAGAATTTTGTAAAAAATATTCCCATTTTTCGCGAATCGTTATAATCCCAACTCTAATATCAGCTATTGGTCGAATAAATGTAAATGGCAATAGATTTCCTCGAGAATTGTCGTCAAATAAGATGTAATTCATAAGTAGTATTTAAAATTAGAGTTTTTTAATGTTCAAATATAATAATAAAATAAATTCCGACAATGAAATATTATGCATATTGTCAACAACATGTTGTTAATTTTCGATATAGAATATTTCCAAATATCTTTTTTAATAAAAAAGCAGACTCTACTAATAGAATCTGCTTTAATTTGCAACAAAAAATACTATTCAGCTTTTTTGTCGTAATGTTTTTTATATTTATTGATAAATTTATCTACACGACCAGCTGTATCCACAAGTTTCATTTTACCAGTGAAAAATGGGTGAGATGTGTTTGAAATTTCGAGTTTTATTAATGGGTATTCTTTACCATCTTCCCAAAGTACTGTATCTTTAGTTTTAACGGTTGAACGAGTCATGAACGAATATTCGTTCGACATATCTTTAAAAACAACTAATCTGTAATCTGATGGATGAATGTCTTTTTTCATTTCGAGTCTTTATTAAATTGGAGTGCAAAATTAAATGTTTTAAATTTAATATCAAAACTTTCCAGTAAGTTTTTTTACTTCTATACAAAATTTTAACACATCAATTCCATCTGCGTAGTCATTTAACGCCGGATATTGTGCTTTTCCTAATTTTATTTGAGAAAAAATATCGCTTTGCGAAACAATACATTGAATTTGAGAATCTAATTTTGATAATTTATCAAGCAATTCATCGTTTTCCGAATACTCTTCGATGTAAACCACGGATAATGGCGAAACTATATTCTCGTCTTTTTTTAACATTATAAAACCTGCATCCAAAAACGGAGTGCGATTTACCAAATAAATGGATTTATAATATTCGTAATTATTGAAATATTTTGAACTATTTTCGAGAATAAAACGATATTTCTCAAAGGATTTCATCAATCGATGAATTGGAAATTCATTGGGAATAAAAATTTTTGAAACATTGCGGCAACCCATTCCAAAATACATGAAAATATCGTCCGATAGATTTTGCAACTCTTCGTCTGTTTCGTTACCCAAAAGCACCGCAATACCGTTTCGATGCCCTCTGATTATAGATGGATAGGACGAAAAATAATAGTCGAAATATCTTTTTGTATTGTTACTTCCAGTTGCAATTACAGCATCAAAATTTTGCAGTTTTGAATCTTCAAAATGAATATAGTCGGCAAATTTAGGTTCAATTAAAAGCAAAATATCTACTATCTTTTTAATCAATGGATCTTTTGACGACTCTTTAATTATTGCCTTATTCCCCGATATCAAAACCGTTAATAAGTCATGAAACCCAACTAAAGGAATATTACCTGCCATAATTATAGCAATACTTTTAGCATTTTCGTTTTCAAGCATGTCCTTATCCTGATTTTGAAGCCAATTTTGGATGTTTGAAAACTTTAAACTTTCGCCAATTTGTGTAATCGAAAATTGCACAAAAGAATCGATAAACCATGGGTTTGAATATTTTCCAGTTTCAATTAATTGCTGCACTTCAATAACTAGTTTTTCATCCTCTTTAATTTTAACATTTTCAGATAAATCTTTTGAAGAAATCCTGAAAATATCGCCTAATCGAACAAAAGCGTGAATGCGTTGGTTTAATTTCATAATGTATATTGTTGGGCGAAATTAAAAATATTTATAATAGGACATGAATTTTCAAGCATTTAATTTTTAACTTTGAAGAAAAAAAATGCATAATCGACTACTATTTTGTCCTTTATTTAATGGCATTTCGCCCGATAAAACCGAACATTTATTAGACTCTAATGAAACGCAAATTCTTTCATTCATTGATAGAGAAATAATTGAGTACCGAGGAAATAAGGTTAACGACCTTTGGATAGTATTGGAAGGAAATGTGAAAGCCGAAATGATTGACGAATCGGGAAAATTAGTAAAAATTGAAGATATTCCATCGCCAATGCCTTTGGCTATTGCTTTTGTATTTAGCGAACAAAATATTTTTCCAGTAAATATTAATGCCGATGGAATGGTTAAAATGCTGAAAATTCCGAAACCATCGGTAATAAATATGATGCAACAAAACCAGATATTTTTGCAGAATTTTCTTCGAATGATATCGAACAAAGCCAATTTTTTAAGCGACCGAATATACTTTATGTCGTTTAAAACAATTCGACAAAAAATTTCGCACTATATATTAGATGAAGCCAAAAAAAATGATTCCTTTATAATGAAATCGACACAACAAGAATTATCCGATTTTTTTGGAATTGCACGACCTTCGTTAGGAAGGGTTTTTAGCGAACTGGAAAAAGAGAAAATTATTTTTATTGAGCGAAAAAGAGTGGACATCCTAGATAGAAAAAGACTAATTGACAGTTCTAAATAAACATACATACTTTGTTGTATATTAAGTTCTTATGTAAAATTAAAGCCCTTAAATTAAAAACATTATAAACTTAAATTAAATTTTTAAAATGAAAAAAATAACAATCTTAATTATACTTTTATCCTTTTTGAACAATGGATTTTCGTGCACTAATTATTTAATAACAAAGGGCGCATCTAAAGATGGTTCAACTATAATTTCGTATTCTGCCGACTCTCATGTGAGGTACGGAGAACTATATTTTCGAAAAGGTGGAATATGGGGACAACGAGCCACCGTAAAGCTATTTGACAGAGGAAGCATGAAGTTTTTAGGCGAAATTCCGCAAGCACCAATTACATACAATGTATTAGGATTTATAAACGAGCATCAGGTATCGATTGGTGAAACTACGTTTGGCGGCAAACATGAGTTAGAGGATACTAGCGGAATGGTCGATTATGGAAGTTTGATGTTTTTGGCACTCGACCGAGCAAAAACTGCTCGAGAAGCCATCAAAGTAATAGCCGAGTTAGTAGAAAAATATGGCTATTATAGCTCTGGCGAATCTTTTTCAATTGCCGACCCGAACGAAGTTTGGATAATGGAAATTATTGGAAAAGGTACCGAAATGGTTTACGATGCAAAAACTAAAACTACCATTAATAAAAATAAAGGATCAGTTTGGGTTGCCATAAAAATTCCAGATGGATACATATCGGCTCATGCCAATCAAGCCCGAATTACTACATTTCCACTGGAAAACAAAAAAACATCGATAAGTAGTAAAAACTTATCCTTAATTTTTAATCCAAATATCGAAGTGGTTTACGCTAGCGATGTTATCGAATTTGCTCGCAAAAAGGGATATTATGCTGGAAAAGATGCCGAATTCAGCTTTTCGGATACCTATGCACCAATGACATTTGATGCGGCTCGATTTTGCGAAGCCAGAGTTTGGAGCATGTTCCGACAAGTAAATGCAGATATGGAGCAATATTTAGATTATGCGAAGGGAATCAATTTAAAACACCGAATGCCGTTGTATATAAAACCAAATCGCAAATTAAGTCCAGCCGATATTATGCATTTTCATCGCGACCATTACGAAGGCACGGATTTCGACATGACCCAAGATGCCGGAGCACTCCCCTTTTACTTGCCCTATCGCTGGCGTCCGATGACATGGAAATACAAAGGAAAAAATTATCTTCACGAACGCGCCACAGCAACTCAACAAACTGGTTTTGCTTTCGTTTCACAAATGAGAAGTAAATTTCCAGATCCGATTGGTGGAATTTTTTGGTTTAGCGTTGACGATGTTGCTAGCACCGTGTACGTCCCCATTTATTGTGGCAGTTTGTTAGTTCCCGAAACTTATGCTGTTGGAAATGGCGACATGCTATCCTATTCGGAAAATGCAGCTTTTTGGGTATTTAATAAAGTTGCCAATTTTGCCTATCTACGATACAATTTAATGATTAAAGACATCCAAAAAGTTCAAGCAAAATTAGAAAATCAGCACATTACCTCTATTGATTCTATCGACAAAAAAGCATTGGAGCTTTATGCTAATAACCCTTTGGAAGCCAGAGTTTTCCTCACCGATTATTCGACAAAAACAGCCAATGAAACCGTAGCAGAATGGCAAAAATTATTTCAATATTTATTGGTAAAATATATCGATGGTAATGTGAAACGCGAAGATGAAAATGGGTTTAAACGAAATTCGTACGGATTTCCAGTTTCACCAATTCAGCCAGATTATCCCGACGAATGGAAGGAATTTATTATTGAAAAAACTGGAACAAAGTTTTTAATGCCCGACTAAAAATTTAATTTCGTTTTTTTTCAAAAACAAAAAAATATTGATTATTTAAAATTTATTTATTATTTTTACTTTTTAAAATAAAAAAAACATGGAAAAAGGCAAAGTAACATTCACCATGATAAAGCCAACGGCTTTTAGAAACAGTTTTACTGGTGATATATTGAAGATGATTTATACCAATGGGTATCGTATTATTGCATTAAAAATGACTCAATTAACCATTCATCAAGCTAAAACATTTTACAAAGAGCATGAAGGCAGACCATTTTACGAAGAATTGTGCGAATTTATGAGTTCGGGTCCAATTATAGCTGCTGTATTAGAAAAAGAAAATGCTGTGGATGATTACCGTACACTTATTGGAAGTACAAATCCAAAAGAAGCCGAAGCAGGTACTATTCGTGGTGTTTTTGGATTAAACATACAACAAAATGCAGTTCATGGTTCCGACAGTTGCGAAAATGCAATGAAAGAAGCATGGTTTTTCTTTTCGGATTTAGAAATTTTTGTAAATTTTTAATCCATCCTAAAAACAAAAAAACTCCTTTTTAGGAGTTTTTTTGTTTTGGGTGGATGATGGGGCTTGAACCCACGACCAACGGAACCACAATCCGCTACTCTACCAACTGAGCTACACCCACCGTTTATAAAAGTGGTGCAAATATACAACATTAATTTAATTCGACAAATATTTTCCCAAATTTTAATCAACCAAAAAATACCATTCATTTTTTAATTACGTTTGCAATGAAATATGCTGCAACAAATGACATCTGAAAAAAAATTAAATGTTTTCATTCTAAGTACTTGGTATCCGAGTAAAAATGATCTTTTTTTTGGATATTTTGTTCAACAAGCCGCATCTTATCTTTCTGACTACGTTAATATTACGGTGTTAAATGTCAACAATCGAACAAATAACACCCAAGTTGAAGAGTTAATTTCTACTCCTAAAAATGGGTTTACCGAAATTACATTTCAGTGCCCAATTTCAAAAATCAGATTTATAAATTCACTAAAAACATTATATTATATCCGCAAAGCATACAAAAAAGCGGTTTCGTTAAATGGCAAACCCGATGTAATGCACTTGCAAGTTTTATCGGTATTGCTTTGGTTTGTTTATTTTATGGGTATTTTTCATAAAATACCATTTGTTGTCAGCGAGCATTGGTCAAAATATTTTAATAGCAATACTAATTTTGCGGAAAAACTAAAATATAAAATTCAAAACTGTTTATTAAAAAGGGCTTCAGCATGCACTGTTGTTTCCAAACAATTAGAAGAATCGATGCGTAAAAAAGGATTTAAAGCACCTTTTAGCATTGTTCCAAATCTAGTTGATCCAAATTTATTTGATATCATTGAAACTTCAAAAACAAAAACTTTTGTTCATATTTCATGTTTTGATGAAAAGATTAAAAATATTACTGGTGTCATTTCGGCAGTGGAACAATTAAAAAAGGAACGAAATGATTTTGAATTAATTTTAATTGGAAATGGTCCCGATTTTGACAAAATCTTGGACTTGATAAAATTTAAAAACCTGAATAATATCAGATTAACTGGTGCAATTGAGAGTTTGGAAGTAAATAAATTTTTGAACCAAAGTTGTGCATTAGTAATGAATAGTTATAAGGAAACTTTTGGCATTCCAATCGTGGAATCGTGGATGTGTGGTCGACCAGTAATCTCCACTCCTGTTGGAATCGCAAACGATATTCATCCCGAAGGTTACATTATTAAAACTGGATTTGATGACACGGATTCTATCGTAAATGCAATGAAGATAATTTTAGATAAACCATTCAACAAATCAGATTCAGAAGCTATTCGAAAATATGCTGTGGATAATTACGGGAAGGAAAAAGCAATTAAAATGTATCTTGACATTTACCAGAATTCAGTAAGAAAAATTAAGTAAAACACTATAGCCGTAATCCTGATTCGCCACGGCGAAGTCGAAGGAGACGGAAACCCATTGCTATTATGCTTCGACTTCGCCGTGGCGAATCAGCATGACCAATGGACAAGAACAGCATGAATCAGGGATGCCTTGTTGGTGATTCGCCGAGGCGAACCAACAAGGGCAAAAAACTCAACATTTGATGCTTACGCTTCACTACGTTCCTCCAACCACTGGCGGATGCATGACAAGTCTATAAGCTTTGCGATGAACAAGGGCAAAAAACACTAACAAGTTCAAAAAAAAAGTTAATCCAGTTACTTTATGGTGGAGCGGAAAAGAATTTTTCGTTGTAAAAAACGATAGCTATTTGTTAGTTTTGGAAACTTTGCCAACACTTTATTTTTATCGACTGCTATTACAAAAATTGAAAACAGAAATGGCAAAGCGATGGTTTTATAACGAACTATGGCTCCCAAAATTGGTGTGGTAAGTCCCGTTAAAATAATTACGCCAAAAACAAACCATAAAGAAATATTCAGCAATGATTTTTCGGATTTATTTATGCAATTTGGAAACAAAAAACAAAAAATTAAGCCAATCAAAATTAAAAAATTCTCGAAAATATTTGGCAGATAAATAATCGAATTATCCATCATTGGAATTGGACGACATGCTCCATTAAATAAAGCTTTTGGTAAATTAGATATAACGGAAATAAAGGATGGCTCAAGCTTGGTATTATTTATTAAACTTCCAGCATTTTCCATTTGGGCAAGGACAATAAAATCATTTTGCTTTTGAGCCAACATTTTAAATACATCCAAATTTCCCAATTGCTTAAACGAAAAGTATCCAATAGTAATAAATAAAGAAACAACCAACAGAAAGATTAAGGATATTTTTTGCTTGGAAATATTTTGAATGTTTTTATGAGCAATTAGCAGTGGAATAATCATTAGTAAAACAAATATTTTTGTGTGCATTAACAAAAACACTGCAAACAAAATCCAAAATATTCGAAACACATTTAATTTATAAGGTATTTTATCTACTTCGTAAATTAGAATTCCCAACGCAAAAAAGATTAATCCCTCCTTCATTAATCCCGAACCCCAAAACAAAACCGAAGGCACTAAAAAGATAGAGAATAATAATCCCATTTTACTTTTTTTCGAATGACGGATAAAAAACTTATACAAAGCTGTTGAGCCGATAAACGATAAAAACGCCATTACC
Organism: Bacteroidales bacterium; assembly: GCA_038210985.1. Lineage (GTDB taxonomy): Bacteria > Bacteroidota > Bacteroidia > Bacteroidales > WCHB1-69 > JAQUGA01. The sequence continues at coordinate 4,171 of JBBQWB010000065.1, read as the reverse complement.
ACCACATGAACCGAAATATTTCCGAACGAAAACAACATAATAAAAGCATTAAAGCGAATAATTGCATGGCTATCGCTAAAAATATTTGAATCGAACGACCTAAACCATTGTGGCATATGCTGATAGTAGGTTTCGGTAAAATATGCATTGTCGTTCATCACACCAAAGAGCATTTTAAAATAATCTAAAGAATTGGTAAACAATGCATTATACATTATTTTAGCATGATCAAAATATTTATAAATATCCGAAGTACTTCTATCTGTATAATAAAAAGTATATACAAAAAGCAAAGAGAAACCGGCAGCAACTTTTAGCAAAAAAATCCATCTTAAAGCCTCGTTTCGCACTCCTTCGAGTAGGAAAAACGAATGATTTCGGATGATTATCCAAAAAATAATGGTGTATAAAACGGATAAAAATATTCCCATAAATGGACGGTATTTAGATGCTAAAATACAAAAAAATATCTAATATTTTAATTTTCGGAATAAGTTTAAAATAATACTACTCTATTATCAAGTTGCTATATTTTGGATATTTTACCGAATATTTGAAATTTAAAACTTTCTTTTCGCCAGGATTTAGTTCAATTTCCCAAGTTAATTTTCCGGTTTTAGCATCCATTTTAGCATCTAATGCATTTAGCAATTCAACTTCTACAGTTTTGCGATAAGATAATGGATATTGGTCTTCCATAATAATTTTAATTTTGGCGTCTTTATTATTTTTTACCGTTATATCCCATGCCAATGTTTCTTTAATGTTGCTGCCGATAATCTTTTTGTCAAACATCTCTTTATTCCCTTCACGTTGAACTAAAATTCCTTTATCACGACCCAAAGAAACACTTAAAGTATCGCTGGCATTATTTGCATCAATATACGATTCTCCAGTGTAAGTTCCTTGATAATAGATATTTATTTTTCCCGAAAGCAAATTCAACGAATTCCAATCGATAATTTCAGCCGATAAAAAAACATCTTTTTCTAATTTTGGAACAGCATGATACAAATAAGTAACTGGCATGCTCGACTCTTTAATTTTAATCGAATAATTTTCTCCATCCGAAGGAATGGAATATGGAATTTCGATGGCATACTCTAAATTAGTAACACCTGTTTTTAAGGAATTGGAGATATAATCGGTTGTAGTAACGTCTGATTTAGGATTAGAAGAAGACCAATCGTAACTTTTACTGTTTTCAAATTTGATATCACTTGATGAAATTGTTTCACCAGCAGAAGTTTTCCACTTGTCAGTCAATGGCACTTTATATTCAACAACCACAACTTCTTGTAAAAAATTCATGTTTGGTTCAAGAGTGATATTATGGTAATTTTCCTGATTTGGAGAAATATATAAATTCCGAACCTCATAACTTTTAAAACCTACAAATTGTGCTTTTATCGTATATGACCCCGAAGGTATGGATTTAAAAACGTACATCCCGTCAAAATCAGTTGTGGTACCACTAATTTGTTTATCGCCTTGGTAAAGCAAAATATTAACAAATGGAACCGGAGAATTATCTTTTTCGCTTACTTTTCCTTTTAAAACAGTTAAGGATGATTTTTGAATAGTATTTTGTTGATACGGATTTGTACCAACTTGCCATACAACTAATTCGGGTTTATTACCGCTCAGCGAAGGATTATTTGTGGACAAGGTAATATTTACGTTTTCCCAACTTTCGCCACTTGTTTGTGAAACATCGGCATTATAAACAATTACCAATGGTTTTGTAATATCCTCTACGCGAAAGTCGTACGATGGAATCCAAGAAGCCGACGAAATGTAATAACTTGCTTTCAAATTATTATTGATATTACTTTCACATTCAATGGCAACAAAAATTTGGCTAAAGGTTTTCTGTTTTTTTGAAACAATTTCGTTTAACAACTTATAAGTTTCGGTCAATTGCTTGTTTAAATCTTCCGCTTCCTTAAAAAGCAATAACCTACCCTGCATTATTTCGTTTAATCGAATTCGATAATAATCGGCTGCCTCTTTAATGTCTTTAACGCTCGAGCCATTGTCTTTTCGTCTAAAACTACTGTTATCGATTAATAATTTTTCTTCCAAATCGAAGGCTCTGATTTTATTTTTAATCTCTTTTATTTTCAGTTCAATTTGCTTTACTTTGGTATCAAAATCTTTTTCAGCTTGCTCTTTAACCGAATTTCCTTGTGTTTTCAATTGATGCTTTACCAATAAAATTTTACACTTTTCGATGGCCGCAATTTGAATACTAGCTGGATTAATTTCCTGTGGCAACTCATCGAAAACTAGTAAATGTTTGCCTTTGGAAAGTTTTATTTCAGCATTTCGAGTAATTTGTGCTCCATTAAAAAACACCGTAACATCTGTGATTTTCGATTTCACATACGTTGTATCCACCGCATTTACCGATGCAGAAACCAAAAACGAACAAAATATAACGAAAAACTTTTTCATAACTTAGTAATTTAATATTCAATACTTTAAAAATCCGATATTCAAATTGCACCAAAAATCACTTCAAAACTTAAAAACATTAATTACATATTATTCTTGATGTAATTCTCCAGTTTGCCATCCTTCTTCATTTTCATATATTTTTCGATGTTTTTATCTTTACCAATAACATCGATGTTTTTAGTATAAAAATCAATAACCGCTTCGATTCCTTTAATATTTCCCGACAATTTATTTGTATTATCCTTGGTTTCTATCACATTTTTTGTCCAACCTGCCATAAAAATCATCAAAAATTCAGAATTTGATTCGGTAAAATTGAAAATTTCGGTTTTAATTTCAACGGATACTTTGCTTGTAACTGTTAACCAAAGTATAAAAAACCCATTTGCTTCTTTTCTTTTGTCTTTTTGGCTGTTAATAGGAGTATTAATCATCCAATCGATGCATTTTAAAATATCGGCTTGATACTTTTCGCAGTCCGCTTCCGTTTCAATTTTTACATTTTTTGGAACTTGAAAATCTTGTCCATATAATCCCAAAAAGGATATACTCATGATTAGTAAAAAAGATATTTTTTTCATTTTCTCTGACTTTATTCGATTAATAAATTGGAATATTTTGGATATTTTACGGAATAGACAAAATTCAGAACTTTCTTCTCATTTGGATTTAACTCTAATTCCCAAACAAGTTTTCCGGTTTTCTCATCAATTTTTGCGTTTAAGGCATTAATTAGCAAAACTTCGACCGATTTACGATAGCTTAACGGATATTGATCTTCGATATTAATTTTGATTTTTGCGTCCTTATTATTTTTTACGGTAATATTCCATGCAATGGTTTCTTTAATATTACTACCAATAATTTTCTTATCAAACATCTCTTTGTTGCCTTCGCGTTGAACCAAAATTCCTTTATCGCGTCCCAACGAAACACTTAAAGTATCGCTGGCATTATTTGCATCAATGTACGATTCGCCAGTGTAAGTGCCTTGATAATAGATATTTATTTTTCCTGAAAGTAAATTCAACACATTCCAATCGGTAATTTCAGCCGATAAAAATACCTCTTTTTCAATTTTTGGAACGGTATGATAAATATAATTAACTGGCAAACTACTTTCCTTAATTTTCGTTGTATAATCTTGCCCATCCGAAGGAATAGAATACGGAATTTCGATGGTATATTCCAAATTAGTTACGCCTGATTTTAGCGAGTTTGAAATGTAATTTGTCGTGGTAGCATCTTTGGCTGTGTTGCTATTCGCTTGAACTCTTACACCATCGATATAAATAATTGTTCCATCGGTTTGATTTCCACGAACAACCCCCATATCCCCATATCTCGCAGGAACTCCGCCTACAGTTGGCGCAACACAAGGTAGATTTACCACACTTTCTGTGTTTTTTTGCACCTGGTCGTATTTCAATTTTGAAGTATTCATTGTAATATTATAATAATTATCGATGTTTGCTTGTAGGTATAAATTTTTATTTTCAAAATTATCATATCCAATATAAATTGCTTTTAAAACGTAGCTCCCGTATGGAACCGATTTAATATAGTAATTTCCTTCGGCATCTGTAGTTGTGCTTGCAGCAGGTCGATCGCCCTGATACAACAACACATTTGCAAACGAAATAGGAGTTTGCTTTTCGGTGTCTATTACTCTTCCTTTTAAACTACCATATTGAGCTACAACCGCATTATT
>JBBQWB010000064.1:0-17842 GCA_038210985.1 Bacteroidales bacterium | reverse complement strand
TTTTCTTGTTTAATCAAAATTAATCAAGTAGAAAAAATAATAAACAAAACTGCTTGATTTAGTTTGATTTAACCCCGATTTAGTGGTTGTTGAAATTTGTATTTACAAATTTATTTACAACCATTTAATCGTTTCAGCGATAATAATTGCTGATTCTGGGCCAAAAAAAGTATCCAAAAAAAAGCTAGACAAAACTAATTTCAAAAAAGATTTTGGCGAAAAATTTGCCTTTATGTTTGCAAATTTTATGACAAAATCCAATCTTATAGAAACAAATATTTTGTGAATTTTGAATGAAATTATTTTAGAAATACTCAAAAAAAGTGTCGAAGGCATGAAAAAAGGCTAACATATTTGCTAGCCTTTTAATTATATATATCTAAAGTTTGACTTCTAGATAATAAGCGAATTTATTTCTTTTTTAATTCTAAAACTTCTAATCCTTGGTCAAAAATAATATCCTTTGGAATATTAGATTTTGATATGCGATCTAAATCAGCGTTTAAGTTATCGGTGTATTTTTGATATTGGTCGGCATGAGCTAAAGCTGCATCATAATCGCCATCGCCTTGAATTTTCAATATAATGCCGATAAGTTCTTCCATAGCAGCGGTCATTTTGTCGAAATCAACTGTGTATAAACCTTTAGCATCGCGTGTGATAGCACCTTTTTCCATAAAGAAATTATAACGTGCTAAGTTTGCTTTTCCATGAGCACTAGCTGTTCCAAAACGGATGGAGCGGAAAATGCCTGTTACAAAAGTTACGTAATTATCTATTACTTCGCCTTCGGTTAATTCTCCCATGTCGTGTAATGTTTTAGATAAGTATAAACCCATAATGTCGGCTTTGTTTTCTTCAATAGCTGAATAGGCTTCTTTTAAAGCATCGCGAACGGTTCCGCGTTTTGTAATTGTATTTTTGATACCCATTCCGTGACCCACTTCGTGGAACATTGTGTTTTGGAAAAATGATTCAAATTTGATGTGTTTGCGTTGAGATTCGGCAATTACGATGTTTCCAATTGGAATAACCATATTGTCAAATTTTGCTTGCATCGAATTTTTTAATTGAAGTTTGCGTGAACCTTTTTTTAATTGAACTTTTTCGTCGTTTGGTAAATTAATGGCAATTGTTTTACTTCCTGCGTTGCAGTCGCCTTTATAATATAATGCTTGATAAACGCCCATATCAGATTCTAATGCAGGAACCTCTTTTTTGTATTTTTTGTCGCATGGTAAACCAGCTTGTAATTTTGGTAATAATTTGCTGAATTTATCAAGTTTTGCACTCCATTCCATATCTTTTAAAAGAATAAAAGATTCAAAAGCTGTTTTGTAACCAAACAATGCATCTTCGTAATTTTCGGTAGGACCAACTAAAAATTCGAGTTTTGAATTTTTCACACTCATCCAAGCCATATCACGATCGTAATAATTGCTGTTTAATAAAGCTTTTGCGGTAAGTTCAAGATAAATTTTAAATTCAGGATCTTCTGCTAATAATGCAGCTTTTTCAATTAGTTTTGAAGCTTTTTGTAATTGAGTTTTGTAAAAGTCGTGATACCAAACTACTTCTAAGCTTTTGTCGGCTTTGCGACGTAAAATAGTGTATTGACTAGTTTTATTGGTGTCTTGAAGTTTTTCAAATTCATCTTTGGTCATGTCGGTAGGATAGAAGTTAACCCCTAGTGGTTTTTCGCCAATGCTTTCAATAAATGATTTATTGTCATTTAAGCGTTCCCATGGACCATAATTTATGGCTACAAATTTCTTTGACCATTCGTTTGTTGCTTTATCCATGATTTCTTTTTTATCACCGTAAGTTTGCAACCAGAACAATTCGTCCATGATGTCAGCAACTTCAATAAAAATTGGAATCATCTCTTTTTCTTTTTCCGATAATACACTTAAATCGGCTTTTAATTGAACCGTTGCAAATTCATTTACTTTGTTCATCATAGTGGAATCGATTTTTTCGGCTGTTTTTTCTTCTTTTTTCTTGTTGTTACAGCTTGTAATTAGCAAGCCAAAACATAGGCTTAGCAGAATTAAAAGATTGGTTTTTTTCATATTGAATGTCTTTTTGATTGATTTGACTGCGAAGTTATGAAATATTAAAACAAAATTCGAAATACTGCTTTATTTTTATGCTTTAACTTCAAAATTAATTTATACAAATAACTGTTGTACGTTAAAAACTAATAATAATTATGTAATATTCAGTATTTTAATAGCATGAATTTTATTGATGTCTTGATTTTTTATTGAGTTATATTCCTAGCTGATTTTCAACACTTTTGCTCCATCCTTGAAGGATGATGTTGAAAATTAGGTAGTTATAATCATGTTTTCAATATTTCTCCGCTAGCTATCGGAGAAGTAAAGGACAAAAAACATTGAAAATTTTTCGGACAATAGTGTATACAAATGTAAAAATGAATGTTTCAATTATTTGTTTCTGTTTTTTTTGGTTAAGCAATAAAAAAAACTGCCACTATAAAGCAGCAGTTTTTTTATTATAAAAAGACAAATAATTATTGAACAATCATTTTGCTAGTGTGAGCATTGTTGTTTGCTTTAACAGTGTAGAAATAAATTCCACTGTTGAATTTAGAAGCGTCAAAATTAAAGCGATATTTTCCTTCGCCAACTTTTCCTTTGTTTTCTATATAAACAACTTGTCCCATAATGTTTACAACTTCGATTGAAAGAGTAGTAGGTTTTGTAATAGAAACATCCACTGAAGTCATACCGTTAGTTGGGTTAGGATAGTTTTGAGAAACATTTGCTAAAGTGTTGTCAATATTTCTAACTGAAACTGGTTGGAAATCAGATTCCATAATTTCAACTCCTTTTAAGTAATATAGATTAACAGGAGAAACGTCTTCTGTTCCCATTTCAAAAACTACGTTGTGTAATGTATATGTGTCGCCAGTTTTCCAAACTTGAGGAGCAGTAGTGTGATAAAAAGCAGAAGCTTCAAGGCCTGAGTTTTTAGTTACATTAAACGATTCAGTTCTGTATTTTGAGTTTATGTCAAATCCGCTGATGCGTAAATCAGGTAATTCGTTAAATTCACCGTAATCAGGTTCAGTATCAGCCCAAGTATAGAATATTTTTGTGCGATCTGGCGAAATTGCCATTTGAAGTCTTTCGTCATAAGTTAAAGTACCAAGTGCATTTTCAGCATCTTTTGCGTAAACAATGTCAATCGCTTCAGCATCCCAGCCAGTTGCTGTTGTATAAGTGTCATAAATATAACCGCTAATATTTTGGAATACCCAAGTATAACCGATTGAATCAACATTGTCGGTTGAACCAGCTTGAATGAAAGAAACAAAGTGTAAGTTTCCGTTTGCATCAACAACTGCATCTTTAATTATGTCGAAGAAAGGAACAACTTTAGTTTCGCTTGTAGCAATTGCAGGAAGAACAGTGTTGATTTGTTCTAAAGTTCCAAAATCAAAATCAGGCATATCAACCCAGTTAGCACCACCATCGGTAGTTTTTTTAACCATTGGACGATAAGAATAATTGGTTGAACCAGCAGGAATTCCTAAACAAATAAAATAACCAATTTGTCCATCTGGAGCAAATGCTACACTTGAATATGGTCTTCCAGTTGGTTTTCCGCCATTTAATAAGGAATTAGGAGTAATAATAGTGTTTGTCCAAGTAATGTTTTCACTTGCCATAACACCTTTCCACAATACATGGTGAAAAGCAGTATAATAAGTACCATCATCTTCGTGAGCATCACCAGTCATCCAAAAGGTTCCGTTGTTTGTAACTTGAAGATTTAAACGGCATAATTGACCGTCGTCTCCACTAGTATTTACATACTTTTGAGCAGTTGCACCATTAAATTTTTTCCATGCAAAAAAATCAAAGCCAAAACCAGCTCCAGATGGGTTTAAAGCTGGACCAGCAACTACAGCCCAAGCGTTGTTAATATCTGTGTTGCTAGTTGGGTTGTAAATAACGCCAGATGGATAACGACCAGGGTTTGGATTGCCATCATAAATAATGTTGGTTGTGTCCCAATTAGTGCCACCATTAATAGAGAATGATCCTAAAATTTGACCACTAGCTCCATTTATTGGTCCGCCACGATGAGTCATCATGATTAAATTTAAATCTTGATTAGCAGCTAAATTGTTTTCCTGAGAAACAAGCATCCCATAAATATTCCCAGAGCTGTTGATACGAATAGGAGTAAATGCAAGATTTTCTTTTACAAAAAAGTTTGCATTTTGTTGTGGTGCAACACCGAATGTTGGTTGATCAATAACATTTGGTATTACAACATTTAAATTCCGTTTTACAGGAGTTGAATTAACCGCAGGTTTTTGTGCAATAGCAGTAACCATTAATGCACAAGCTGCAATCATAAGTAATGATTTTTTCATTTTGATAATTTTTAGTTAGATTTTCTATTTGAATTTCAACAACAAAAATAATCAAAAAACAATAGAAAACCAAAAAAAAACAAAAAACCACTGTTAAAAAGATGTTTTTTGTGTTTTGGTTTGATATAAATTAATGAATAATTTATTTTTTACAAAATTATGGATTCAAAATTTCAAACTTCTGATTTCTTAATGTTGGATTAAATCCAGCATCGGAAATGATTTTTTTCATTTGCTTAGCATCAACCCTAAATCCCAAACCAACAGCGGATAAAACATTTTCCTCCAACATAATTGATCCTAAATCATTGGCTCCTGCATATAGCGAGAGTTGAGCTGTGTTTATTCCTATTGTTAATAAAGACGATTGAATATTCGAAATGTTAATTAATGCTATTCTGCTTAAAGCTACCATTTTTAAATATTCTGTTTGGGTAGTTGTATTAATGTTTGGGATTTTTTTTGATAATATGGTGTTTTTTGTTTGCATAGACCACAAAATAAAGGATAAAAATCCAAAACTTCCTTCTGGTTTTTTATTTTGAATTTCTCGTATTTTAATTAAATGCGATATTCTGTGCTCCATCGTTTCAATATGTCCAAAAACCATTGTTGCCGAAGTAGGCAAATTTAATTTATGAGCCTCTATCATACCTTTTGCCCAATCATCGGCACTGCATTTATGTGGGGATAGGTTTTTTCGAATATCGTTGTCTAAAATTTCGGCACCAGCTCCAGGCAAACTGTCTAGGCCTGCATCTATTAATCGTTTAAGAACTTCATTTAAGGAAATACCTGATTTTTCAGCCAAATAAAAAATCTCAGGTGGTCCAAGGGCATGAAGTTTTAAACTTGGAAATCTATTTTTTAAATCTCTAAAAAGTTGTTCATAATATTCAATGGTTAAATCGGGGTGCATTCCACCTTGCAACAAAATTTGATTGCCACCAGCCAAAAATAATTCTTCTATTTTTTTTTCATACTCTGCCAAACTAGTAATGTATGCTTTTGTGGATGCTTTGGAACAATGAAAAGTGCAAAATTTGCAACCCGAAGTACAAACGTTTGTGATATTAATGTTTCGGTCTATCATCCATCCAACATTCTTATTAGGATGAAGTTGCAATCGAACAGAATGTGCAATCAAACAAAGCTTGGAAAGATTTTCATTCTCATAAAGCCACATTAATTCGCCGAATGTGAGTTGTTTACGATCTAAAGCTTTGCTAATAATGGAAGTCGATTTTGACATAAAATATTTTATTTTGCAAAAGTATTTAAAAACAAACTTAGTTAGTGTTGATTACTTCATTTAATTTTGCAATTATTACCACTGTTGTCCAATATGAGTTTTGATATCTGTTGTAAAATGTTGTATAACAAATTAATAGGTGAAATGACGAAAAGCTGGGCTTGTTTTTGTCTATTTTAAAAATATTGATTTCCTGCAATTTATTGTCCCTTTGTTTGCCAGATGGCGAATGTAAATTGCTGAAAATCAATTTATTCTTTAGGATTGAGGCAAAAATTGATTGAAGTAATTTACACTTGTTGCAAAATTTATTTATTTTATTGGACAATAGTGAATTATTACTTTAAATGTGTTATTGGGTCGAGATTTTTGATATATATTTGCACAATCATTAAAAATTTCATAATAATAAATATTGTAATAAATGAAAATAGGAATCACCCAAGGGGATATTAATGGAATTGGTTACGAAGTAATTTTAAAAACTCTTTCGGATCCACGAATGAATGAAATATGTACTCCAATAGTTTATGGTTCATCAAAAGTGGCATCTCATCACCGCAAATTATTAAATATTGGAGATTTTACATTTAATATAATTAAAACCCCCGAACAAGCGGTTTTAAAGCGGGCTAATTTAATCAATATTGTGGATTCTGAAATAAAAGTAGATATTGGAGAATCGACTCCAGTAGCTTGTGAAATGGCTATATTGTCGCTCGAAATGGCAACTGCTGATTTAAAATCGGGCAAAATAGATGCAATTGTTACTGCTCCAATAAATAAGTCAAATATACATTCGGATAAATTTAATTTTCCGGGTCATTCCGAGTATTTTGCAAAAGCATTTGGAGCGGATGATTTTTTGATGTTTATGATTAGCCCAGTTACCCGAATTGGAGTTGTAACAGGTCATGTGTCATTGAGCGAGGTTTCTCAAAAATTGTCAAAAGCTCTAATTTTGAAAAAAATAATGATGATTAACCATTCTCTTGTTCAGGATTTTGGGATAAGAAGACCAAGAATTGCCGTTTTAGGATTAAATCCTCATGCTGGCGACGATGGTGTTTTGGGCAAAGAAGATGGGGCTGTGATATTTCCAGCAATAAGAGAAGCCTTTGAAAAAAATATTTTAGCTTTTGGACCTTATCCTGCCGATGGTTTTTTTGCTTCGGGTCAATTTCAAAAATTTGATGCCGTTTTAGCCATGTATCACGATCAGGGATTAATCCCATTTAAAATTCTAGCCCAAAGCGAAGGAGTTAATTTTACGGCTGGTTTGCCGTTTGTTCGAACCTCCCCAGCTCATGGTACCGCTTATGATATTGCAGGTAAGGATATTGCTAATCCCGATTCATTTCGTCAAGCAATTTATGATGCCGTAGATATTGTAAATAACAGAAAATCAAATTTGTAATATTCTGAAATAAAACTCCTAAATTTCAACTGATGTATCAAGTATCCGATATTTGTAAAGTTTTGAATATTAAAGATATTAAAACAACGAATTTTAATCAGTTGATGGTTAAAGATATCCTAATCGATAGCCGAAAATTGCTCAATCCTGTGGATACAATGTTTGTTGCTTTAACGAGTGAACGAAACGATGGTCATGATTTTATTTCGGAATTATATTTTAAAAAAGTTCGAATATTTTTAGTTGACGAATGTTTTGTAGAGTGCAACGATATGACGGATGCGGTGTTTTTAAAAGTAAAAAACACCTTGGATGCATTTCAACGTTTGGTTAGCTGGCACCGTTCAAAATTTAATATACCAGTAATTGGCATTACTGGCAGCAATGGTAAAACGATTGTAAAAGAGTGGATTTATCAGCTTTTATCGCCCAATTATAAAACGGTTCGAAGTCCTAAAAGTTATAATTCGCAAATTGGAGTTCCTCTTTCTGTTTGGCAAATGTCGTCCGAAAATGAAATGGCAATTTTTGAAGCCGGAATTTCGCAATCGGGTGAAATGGATAAACTTCAAAAAATTATTAAACCAACCATTGGTATTTTTACAAATATTGGAACTGCTCATGATGAGAATTTTTTATCTCTCGAACAAAAAGTTGGCGAAAAACTTAATTTATTCACTTCTGTGGATACCTTAATTTATTGTTCAGATTATCATTTAATTACCGAAAGAATTTTTAAATCTGGGATAAATCAAAAAGTTAAACTTTTTACTTGGGGCAAACAAAATAAACCAGATTTAGAAATATTAAAAGTCGAGTTGTTGCCCAAGGGTAGCCGAATTTCTGCTATTTTTCAAAATACAAATTTATCTATTCAAATTCCTTTCAACGATAGTGCATCCATCGAAAATGCAATTCATTGTTGGGCTTTAATGTTGGTTCTTAAATTGCCAATGTTAGAAATTGAGTCGAAAATAATAAATTTGAGTCGTGTTGCAATGCGTCTCGAACTTAAAGCAGGCATCACCCAATGCTCCATTGTGGACGATAGTTATAACTCGGATATTAATTCGTTGCGTATTGCCTTGGATTTTATGTCGCATCAAAAAAATCATGATAAAAACACCGTGATTTTATCGGATATGTTGCAAACTGGACGAAACGACGAGGATTTATACCGCGAAATTGGCGATATGCTTAAATCTAAAAAAATTCAATTATTTATTGGAATAGGAAAAGCACTTTCTCGTCATGACTTTTGTTTTCCTATGAAATCGATTTTTTTTAATACAACTCAAGATTTTTTAAATAATTTCGATTTTTCAATATTTCAAAAAGAACTAATTTTGATAAAAGGAGCAAGGGCTTTCCAATTTGAAAAAATCAGTCGAATTCTTCAGCAAAAAAGCCATCAAACTTTGATGGAAATTAATTTAGATGCCGTTATCCATAATTATAATTTTTATCGAAAACAAATTTTGCCAACAACCAAAATTATGGCAATGGTAAAAGCCTTTTCATACGGTAGTGGCTCTTCCGAAATTGCAAATGTCCTTCAGTTTCATCATGCCGATTATTTGGGTGTTGCATATGTGGATGAAGGAATCGATTTGCGTAAAAGTGGAATTACGCTGCCCATTATGGTTATGCATCCCGAACCCGAGAGTTTCGACAATATTATTAAATATGATTTAGAACCCGAAATTTCCAATTTTAAAATGTTCGACATGCTCGAAGAGGCTATCCATACTTTTGATATTCCTCGAAATGTGAAAATTCATATTAAAATAGATACAGGAATGCATCGTTTGGGCTTTTGTGAGCAGGATTTAAATAAATTAATGGAACGACTAAGTTCCTTGCAAGGGCACATCGAAGTGAAGTCGATTTTTTCGCACCTTGCCGTTTCCGATGTTCCTTCGGAAGATGATTTTTCACATTTGCAAATTGCTCGACTTCAATCCATTTCTAAGCAGTTAATAAATCATTTGAATTATCCAATAATGATTCATATTCTTAATTCGAGCGGTATTGTCCGTTTTAAAGAAGCTCAATTTGATATGGTTCGTTTAGGAATTGGATTGTATGGAATTCCAACCACGCTTATCGAGAAAAATGAGTTGCAAAATGTGTGTACCTTAAAAACTACCATTTCGCAAATAAAAAACTTAGCCAAGGGTGAAACTGTTGGATATGGTCGAAAATGGTTGGCTACAACGGAGTCGAAAATTGCTGTTTTGCCAATTGGTTATGCCGATGGATTGCTTAGAAGATATGGTTTTGGAGTAGGGAAGGTTTTTTTAAATAATGGTTTTGCTCCAATTATTGGTGCTATTTGCATGGATATGTGCATGATAGATGTTAGCGGGATGAATTGTGAGGAGGGTGATGAGGTAATAATTTTTGGCGATAAAATTTCGGTTTCCGAAGTTGCTGAAGCGATGAAAACTATACCCTACGAAGTACTTACGTCTATTTCGCAACGAGTTAAACGGGTTTATGTTAAAGAAGAATAGGAATTGCTAATAAACCTCAATTTCTAAATTGTCAAAACACATTGGGTTTTTACTGATATTCCAAACAAATATTTCAATATTTCCATCAAGTAATTGATTGGTAATTCTATATGTATATGTTAGGTTTTCCCAGCCGTTTAGACAATCGTTGATAAATCCTCCATTTGTCGAAAATCCATCTTCTGGATTTAATGATTTAATAGCGATGCAACATTCATCTTTTTTAGTCGAACGATGTATTTTAACCGAAACGCGAATTAAATCAAATTGCTTAACATTTGAAAATTTCACCGAAATTCCGTAAGGATTTTCTTTTGTAATGCAAACGGAGTATTTTCCTTCAAATTTAGAATAATCTGTTCTTCTTAATCCGTCTTCAATAAATATGGTGTCATTATCGGTTTGTATTAAATTGTAATTTATAGAATCACTTTTTTCAAAATCACAGTGTAAACTAAATTTTGGCTTAACCCTCATCGAGCTGTGAATGGTAATGTGATAAATTTCTTCGCCAAACTCTTTATTCGAAAAACAAAGTTTTACTTCAACCGAATCCTTTGAAATGAATTTTAAACGATTGGTAAAATCCTCCATAAGATTTTGATACAATTCTGTTTTGTCGGTTTGAACATATAAATAAATCGATTTTTCGGTGTTCAAAATTTGATCGGGCAATAAATTGTTTTCCCAATTTGAGTATTGCTGATTGTGATGAGTCCAGAAATAAAATTTTGGATAAGATTGTTTTAAAATGGATGCATATTTTGCTCCCTGATTCATGCAATATAACTTTCCAAACATTAATGAATGTGCAACAAACGGACTCCCAAACCACGATTCGCTACTTACAACCAAAACAGCATCATTTTTTGTTATATTTGAATTGATAAAATCATAAGTAATTGATTGTGTTTTGATAGTGTTGTAGTATTTGGAAAACTTTTTTATATTTTCCATAATTCCAAAAGCTAATACAATACTTAATAAAATATATAAAAAAATACGTTTTACTTTTAACTTGCTCAAAATAATTGTAATTGCGAACATCGATAAAACCAAAGATGGAATCATATAACGAATGCCTGCGTGTTTTGAAACAATTATTAATTGAATAATAAAGCAGGATATGATGGCAAATATTAATTTGACTTCTTTGTCTTTGAAAATTTGCATTTTTTGTTTAAATGCAAGTACAATAATTGAAATACATAAAGCAAGAAATACGATTGTAAATGAATACTCCATATTTAATAGATTCCAAATATTATGAAGAATTTGGAACGCATCTATTTTTGCTTCAGGTCCTTGACCGTATAATCCATCGTGGGTAGCAATAGTTACAAGAAATTCTTTAAAAAATGTCAATTTGCTAATAATTGGCAAAACGGATAGGGTGAATAATGCTACGCTAGTTAATACAAAAAATATTTTATGATACCATTTATTTATAAGGATAAAAGGAAGAAATATTAATGGTATAAAGGTGATTTTAACCGCTATGAAAATTCCAATTATGATTCCAGATAGGATTGTAAAATGTAAACTTTTCATCTTTCCCCAAACAAATTCGATGGAACATAATATTAATAATAGAGTTCCAAGTGGTAATAAAGTTTCGGTATAAAGCTTTGTATAGGAGAATAACACAGTTGCAGAAAACAGCACCGAAAGCTGAATTAATAAGGATTGAAAAAGATTTGAATTGTGTTTATGATATCGTAAGCCAATAAAATACAGTACAATAGAGTTAAGTGTTGCGATGAATAAAATAATTGTTTTAATGTAAATTTGAGGTTTGCTAACTACATCCAAAGCGATGTTTTCAGCTCCTCTAAGGGTTCCTATTATGGCAATCATGCCTCCAATTAGCATTTGTAGCGGAGTTCCAGGATGATCTACATGGATAATTGAGTTAAAATCGCCTTGAAAAACATTTAAACCGTTTATTAAATACACAAAATCAGGGTCGATAAAATACGATTTATTGAAGTATAAAGCTAAAAACGAACAAATTGCAAATGTAATTATTGGAATTACAGCAAATATCAATTTTTTATTATTAAACAACTTCATTGTTCAAGTTTAATTGTTTATTAATTGATTGTATTGCATTTTGAAGCCTTTGGTCGCCAATTCCTTTAATTACAGCAAAAGGAAAATTTAATCGAGTCAAGTGAGAGTGATAAATGTCAAAAAGTTCAGCTCTTTTTTCGGGATGCTCACGTTGTGGATCAAACTCCCATTCTAAATCAATATCGCAAAGCAAATGAAAACTATACTTGTTTTTGATTAACATTTCGTCAATCCATGGACTACATTTGTGAAACACAAAATCGCTCCAAACCTTTGTAACCAAAATGTCTGTATCGCAAAACAAAAATTTATTTGCTTTTATTAAACCATCTTTTTCAAGCTCAATTTGACCTTTGGCAATTACTTCAATGTCGTCAAATAAATATGGTCTGTTTAGTTTGTCAATATATTCACGGGCATATTCACTAACCCAAACAGTATTATAATGTTTTGCTAAATCGATAGCTAACTGTGTCTTTCCTGTCGATTCGGGTCCAGTTATGGCAATTTTATAAACCACTTTTTTGTTTTTCGAGAGTTAACGATTTTTGCCACTGTAAATATGCATAAATAGCTAAAAAAGTATAAATAAAATAGAGAATAGCCGTAACATAAAGTCCTTGAACGTAAAACATGTATGTTAGAGCTATATCGGTAGGAATAAAAAGAATCCAATTGTCAATGTATTTTCGCGCTTGCATCCACGTGGCAACTAGCCCTGCAGCGGCTGTTATTGCATCGGCAAAAAGCATGGTCGAATTTGTCTTTTGTAACATTAGGTATGTAGAAGCTGTTAACATAACCAGCAAAACAAGCATTAATAGTCGATACGAATTGTCCATTTTTGTTACCTTAATAACTTTTCCCTCTTTTTTTGCAATCCAGCTATATAAGCCGTATAAGCTCATTCCTAGATAAATAATCTGCAAAAACATATTTGCATAAATTTTTTGATGGTAAAATATCCAAGCGTATATTGTTACCATAATAATTCCCGAAATCCAACATAAATAGTTCTGTTTAGCTGCTAAAATAACATATAAAAAGCCAAATAAAGCGGCTGTTAATTCTAGTAAATTATTTTGCAAGTATTCTATTACGATTTGCATTGATTGTTTTTTATGCAAACCTACTAAATTTTGTTGTTTTTTTTAAACAAAGTTTCAAAATTTATCAATGTTGTCCGATATAAATTTTGCCAACTGTTGTATGATGTTGTATAACAAACTAATAGGAGAAATGAAGGAAAGTAGGGTTTGTTTTTGTATATTTTAAAAATATGGATTTCCTGCAATTTATTGCCCCTGACATCAAGGGTGTAAATTACTGAAAATTAATTCATCCTTTAGGATTGAGGCAAAAATTGATTGAAGTAATTTACACCCTTAGAAAATTTATTTATTTTATCGGAACAATAGTGAAAATTTATATAGATTTTGAAACTTTTGAAGGTATTTTTTGATAATATTTTAGCTATAAACAATTTTTTAAAAGCAGAATTTAGTTTAAATTATTGTAATATACATCTGTTCAAATATTTGAGTTCGCTAAAATGAATACAGAAAAAAACTAAAAATAGAGATTTGCTAGTTGTAAAATAAATGTTTAATTTTGGCAAAAGCATTAATATTATGAATACAAAATATAAATTATTTTTCACTTTAATCTTTTGCTTTTGGGTTGCCGATGTGTTTACTCAAAATTGGGTATTCGAATTTGAAAAAGATGGTGTGAAAGTCTGGACACGTAAGTTAGATTGGTCGTCTATAAAAGAATGCAAAGGAGAGACTATTATAAACACTAATTTAGGTAGTGTTGCATACGTTTTAGATGATGTTGACAATTATCCTCGCTGGGTTTATAATTGTACCGAATCGTTTAGAGTTAGGAAGGATAATGAGTTTAAAGGGTTTATTTATAATGCAATTAAAACGCCTTGGCCCGTAAAAATCAGAGATGTTGTTTATCAATACTCTGTTTCTCAAAATAAAACTACCCTAGAAGTTACCTTAAATACTATGGCTGTTAAAGGAATGGTGCCCGACAAAGGCAACGTTCGGATGACTTATATGAAGAGTACATTTACATTAACTCCTTTAGATAAAAACAGAATTAAAATTGTGCTTCAAAACCATAGTGATCCAGCAGGGGATGTTCCTCAATCCGTAATTAATATGTTTATTAAGGATTCGCCATATTATACTTTGTTGAATATGCGTAAATTGATAGAATCCCCAACTTTTAAGAAAAAACATAACGACAATATTAAGGAGATGTAAATGAGCGAAATAATATCAAAAGATATAATAAATACACTGCCAATTATTACTTATAATGGTGAAATAGTTGTTGTTGACTCGGCTATTGATGCAGAAAATTGTGTGGATGAATTAATACATGAAGATATTTTTGGATTTGATTCCGAAACTAAACCAGTTTTTGTTTCGGGTAAAGAAAACAAAGTTTCAATTATACAAATTTCAGGCAAAAACAAAGTTTGGATTTTTCATATTCTTCATTTTCAGATTGGATTAAAATTGAAATCCTTTTTAGAAAATGAAAATTATTTAAAATTTGGAGTTGCAATCGGAGATGATGTTAAAAAAATAAATCGTTCCACAGGTGTATTAATTAAAGGTGCATACGATTTGTCAAAATTAGCAAAAGAAAAAGGTCTTGCCGAAAATGGTTTAAAAACAATGACAGCTCGATTGCTTGAACATAAATTAAGTAAAAAACAGCAAACAAGTAATTGGGAGGCTTTTCCATTAACACAAGCACAAATAATATATGCTGCAACCGATGCTTGGTTGTGTCGCGAATTATATTTGGAATTATTGTCGATGCCTTCCGTTTAATTTAAAGCATCGTAGATTATTTAATTGGATGATTTTTTTTCCATAAGAAATCTAAATTATCTGTGCTTTAATCTGTTTTTTTTGATAAAATGCATACTTTTACCAAAATAAATTTAATACAATGGATGCTTTATTTACGGAGTTGAAAACTCAATTACGAGGCGAATTATATACTTCAGATATCAGAAAATTAATGTATGCAACGGATGCATCTGCATATCGAGAAAAACCACTTGGTGTTGCATATCCAAAAGACAATAAAGATTTAAAATTAATTTTAAGTTTTTGTACCGAAAATAAAATCCCTTTAATCCCTCGTGCTGCTGGAACATCCCTTGCGGGTCAGGTTGTTGGAAACGGCTTAATTGTCGATATATCAAAATACATGACACGGATTTTGGAAATTAACACCCAAGAACGCTGGGCAAGAGTGGAACCTGGTGTTATTCGTGACGAATTAAACAGAGTTTTAGCTAAAGAAGATTTGTTTTTTGCACCCGAAACTTCTACTTCAAATAGGAGCATGATTGCTGGCATGGTTGGTAATAATTCATGTGGAGCAAATTCATTGATTTACAAAAGTACCCGCGAACACACTTTGTCGATAAATGCCATTTTGCACGATGGGAGTGAAGTGGTTTTTGAGGATTTATCAACGGATGATTTCTTGAAAAAATGTAAACTTGAAAATGCAGAAGGAGAAATTTATCGTCATATAAATGATTTGCTTTCAGATAATGAAATGTGGGATGAAATTCAAAAACAATATCCCGATCCTTCTATTAATCGAAGAAATACTGGCTACGCATTAGATATTTTGTCGAAAATGCAGCCATTTAATAAGCAAGGTAAATTGTTTAATTTTTCGGGATTAATTGCAGGTTCGGAAGGAACATTGTGCTTAATTACCGAAATTAAAGTCAACTTAATGCCTTTGCCACCAAAAAACAAAGGTTTGCTTTGTGTCCACTTAAATAGTGTGGAAGATGCTTTGCATGCTAATTTAATAGCATTGTCCTACAAGCCTTTTTCGGTTGAATTGATGGATGACGAAATTTTACGCTTAACCAATGATAATATTGAACAACGTAAAAATAGATTTTTTGTCGATGGTAATCCCGGAGCAATTTTGATTGTCGAAATTGTGGAAGAAAGCGACGAAAAAGTGAAACAAAAAGCAGTTGAAATAGAAAAAGAGATGAGGGCGTCTTCGTATGGATTTTATTTTCCGCTAATTATGGGTTCGGATATGAAAAAAGTATGGGATTTACGAAAAGCCGGTTTAGGAATATTGTCGAATATGCCTGGCGATGCTAAACCAGTTCCAGTGGTTGAAGATACCACTGTAAATCCAAACCTTTTGCCCGATTATATAAAGGAATTTAATGAAATTTTAAAACGATACCGATTGAGCTGTGTGTATTATGCTCACATAGGTACAGGCGAGCTTCATCTTCGCCCAATTTTAAATTTAAAATACTCCAAAGATGTAGCATTATTTAGAGAAATTGCTTTTGATACAGCAAAATTGGTAAAACGCTACAACGGTTCATTAAGTGGCGAACATGGCGATGGAAGACTTAGAGGTGAGTTTATTTCGCTTATGTTGGGGAATAAAATTTACGATTCCTTAAAAGCACTTAAGAAAGTTTGGGATCCACTAAATATTATAAACCCGAATAAAATTATCGATACACCTCCAATGAACACTTTTTTGAGGTACGAACCGGATGTTTTAACGCCTGAAATTGATACAATTTTTGATTTTTCGTCCACTTCTGGGATTATTCGAGCTATCGAAAAATGTAATGGTTCGGGCGATTGTCGAAAAACTCAATTTGCTGGGGGAGCAATGTGTCCTTCATATCAAGCTACTCTGGATGAAAAAAATGCAACTCGTGCAAGAGCAAATATTTTGCGAGAGTATTTAACTAACTCAACTAAAAAAAATCGTTTCGACCACAAGGAAATATACGAAGTTTTGGATTTATGTTTAAGTTGCAAAGCATGCAAAGCGGAGTGCCCATCGAATGTGGATGTTACTAAATTTAAAGCAGAATTTTTACATCAGTATTATAAATCACATAGGGTTCCCTTACGAACATGGTTAATTGGGAATTTCCCATATATGTATGCCTTGGGTGCTAAAATACCATTCACTTTCAATTTTTTTGCAACCAATGCTATTACGTCGTATTTGTTAAAAATAAGCTTGGGTTTTGCTCCCAAAAGAAGCATTCCAACCGTGTATCGAATTACCTTGCGTAATTGGGCAAAATATAATTTAATAGCTCCTGAAGAACCATTAAAAACGGTTTATTTTTTCATGGATGAATTTACCGATGTAAATGATACTCAAATTGGTATCAAAGCATTGAAACTTTTAACTTTGTTAAATTACGAAGTTAAAATCATAAAACATGGTCATAGTGGACGAACCTTTTTATCCAAAGGATTATTGAAAAAAGCGAAAGAGTTGGCAATTAAAAACGTTTCAATTTTTAAAGACTTAATTAATGATGAAACTCCATTAATTGGAATTGAACCATCGGGAATTTTAACATTTCGGGATGAATATACTGAATTAGTAAATGATGATTTGAGAAATGATGCACTAAAATTATCTAGAAATTGTTTTTTGATTGACGAATTTATTGCATCTGAATTTCAAAAAGGGAACATTTCAAAAGAACTTTTTACAGATAAACCACAAGAAATAATTTTCCACGGACATTGCTATCAAAAGGCTTTAGCTTCAACTACTCCTTCAAAAATTATGATGCAAATTCCCGAAAACTATAGAGTAGAAGAAATTAAATCGGGTTGTTGCGGAATGGCTGGAGCATTTGGTTTTGAAAAAGAACACTATGAAACGTCCATGGCAGTTGGTGAAATGGTTCTTTTGCCAGCTGTTCGAGAAGCATCATCTGCCACAAAAATTACTGCTACCGGAACAAGTTGCCGACATCAAATAAAAGATGGAACTAAAAAAACAACGTTTCATCCAGTCGAAATTTTGCACGATGCATTAAAATAAAACCATTGTGCGAAGTCTCAGACTTCGCACAATGGAAACTCAAAGCTGTGTGAAGCCTCAGGCTTCGCACAATGGAAACTCAAAGCTGTGTGAAGTCTCAGACTTTCGCACAATGGAAACTCAAAGCTGTGTGAAGTCTCAGACTTTCGCACAATGGAAACTCAAAGCTGTGTGAAGTCTCAGACTTCGCACAATGGAAACTCAAAGCTGTGTGAAGTCTCAGACTTTCGCACAATGGAAACTCAAAGCTGTGTGAAGTCTCAGACTTTCGCACAATG
>JBBQWB010000063.1:0-17980 GCA_038210985.1 Bacteroidales bacterium | reverse complement strand
GGTATTTCCATCAATTTCTAAATTAAAATTACTGTGTACAACATCCCCATTCGATATCATTTGATTAATTAAACATTCGGTATTTAATATATTGCATAATATATTCGGATCTTTTTTAATCAATGAACATGGGCATTTTATGTCCACTCTCTGTTCAATTGCTTCATTGCTTTGGCTTACGATGTCTCGAGTGTTAACATCCACAATAAATACTGGTAAAGGCAAATTACTTATAGCTTGATTTAACAATTTAATCTCAGAATTTAAATCATGGTTTTTAGTTAAAATATCATGGTTATTTACAATATAAAAAATAAATTCATCTTTGTAAACCATAGAAGCATAGATAGTAACAAAAACAGTTTCTTCTTTTACTTTAAGTTTTACGGATATATTAAGATTCGATTTGTTTTTTAAATTTTCAAAAAAATAGATAAATTTATTCAAAAACATTTCGTCCAAAAATTCAAAAAACAGCTTATTATATAAATCTATTTTCTCAACTCCAAGAAAAACAGAAAAAGAATTACTGAAATCTTTAATTTTACCTGTTTTATCGGTAATCAAGCTACAAATTGAAGTACTTTCGAGATAATCTCGAAAACGTTTTTCGTTATATATAATAAGTTCGTCCGACTTAACTTTATCCGAAATGTCAAAAATAAAACCTTCTAAGGCAAGTGGAACTCCTATTTCATCATACACACATCTACCTTTTTCGTACACCCATTTTGTGGAACCATTTGCAGTTTTAATTTGATACTGACCTTCAAATAAGCCAGCCTTTTCAATCACTTTTCGCCATTTACTCCATACAATTTCTTGATATTCGGGTAATATTATGTCATTATACGAAAGTTTATTGTTTTCAATAAAATCTTCAACCTGATATCCTGTTAAATCAAAACATCCATTGCTCATAAATTTCATTGTCCAATTTTTATCAATGGAACATCGGTAAATTACTCCTGGAATGTAATTAAAATATGTTTGAATGGTTTTTTTTGTTTCGTAAAGTTCGATAATAGCATCCATGTTTTCGAGTACTTTTCGCATAACTATCACAACACCAACAGCTTCTTCAAGTAAATTCTTTTTTACTATTACCCTATTTTCAACATCTATTATTTCTCCAGTGGAAGATTTAACTTGTAGAACTAATAGTGTTTCATCCATTTTTACATTATTCTTAATTGCATTTTTTAAGTTTTCAAACGCCCTTTTAAGTTTTTCTAAAGACGATGAACTTACAATTTTATCTATATTGCTGAAAACCACCTCCTCTTTATTATATCCTAAGATTTGCTTAATGGAAGGGCTTACTGAAACAACTATACCTTCGAGGTTTATTTGCCAAACTACTTCATTTATATGTTCCAAAATTAGTTTTTCTTCATCAAATTCATCTTTTAAATTTTCGGCTAAAACTTTAATTCTTTTGGACACTATGTTAATAATTAGCTGACTTACAGTATTTTTCACAGAATAAACTGGTGAAACATGAAGGACTATACTATGGTTTTGAGTATTGCTTATAAACGAATACCCATTCTCTTCATTTATGGAGTTTTGAAAAATAAATTTTATTTTTTCTTTTAAATTATCGTTATTAAAAGCATCCATAAAAACACTTAAGTCGTTATTTTCTTCCAATTGAAGACTGTAAACACTGGAAATCAATATCCTAGCCGAATGATTTATATACTCAATACTTAAGTCGCTATTAATGATAATCAAACTTTCGGGATAATAATTTAGTGCACTTTTAATTTTTGTCATGTTTTTAAACAAACTACTGTCGTCTATATATTTTCGTCCTATGATAAAATAAATAATTAGAAATACTAAAATTAAAACTATCGACGATAAAATTGGGGTAATTGTTTTTGGTTGAAAGATTGACGCAAAATTATTGTATAATACATCTGCGCCAATAAGAGCTACAATTTGGTTTTTTGAATTTAAAATTGGCGAAGTTACTGAGGTAAAAGCACCCCACTTATCTTTATAAGGTCCACAAATAAGTTCCTTTTTGTTATAATATGCAATATAAAACTCTTTAGGGGCATCTAAATATTTTTCACCTGGTAAAGCTAATTCCGTGCTACTTTTAAAACTACGGTTATTAGGTTCTGTGTCAAAATAAAAAAACAATGCCGAATCTCTCATTCCCATCAAATAAATATATCTTAAATCAGGAATAGCATTATTAATATCTGTACACTTTTTTTTAAATGAAAGGTAAACCGGATTAGTCAAATCCGTGGAGTCACCTTTCAGTTTCAGAACTTCTTCCGTTTCAATAATAAACTTAATTGAATTAATTTTTTCAATCAGGCGTACATTTTGGTTTTTTATGCTATCCACATAATTGGTGTACGAATTCACAAATCCCAGTGAAACAATAGATAGGGATAAGAATATTATGGTAAGGATTTGAATGTTTTTTGAATTCATTTTTATATTATTGAAACCTAACAAAAATACACTTAATTATAATTCAAAACATTGTTGACTATTAAAAAGCAATAAATTCAAAATTAAATCTTCCCTTTTTAGTGAAAACCTGAGAGAAAAATTATTTATTCCATTAATTCTAGTCGGTATGTTTTCTAGCAAACAGATTGTTGTCATTTTTTTTGAACTATGTATTAAAAGAACTGTTATGATATTGCAAAATATTAATAATGAAACTCCTTTTTAAACTTCACTCTCGAAACATTTTTTTATTATCCGCTTTATTATTTGGTTTATTTGCTGGTAATTTCGCCCACACCTTAAAAGAATACATCATATACATTTTAACTTTTATGATGTCTCTTTCGCTTCAATCCATACCCACTAAAATATTTAAACCAGATTTAAATCTTTTAAAACCTGTTTTTTTATCCATTGTGTTAAACTATTTTTTATTTAGCATTGTTCTATTAACCTTAGTTTATTTATTGATACCGTATGATAAAGAGTTGTTTTTGGGGTTTGTATTAATCGCTGTTTCACCACCTGGAGTGGTAATTGTTCCATTTGCTTTTCAAATGAAAGCCGATGTTAATTGGGCCGCTATTGGTATTATTGGATCCTATTTATTTCTATTGCTATTATTTCCTATTACCCTGCTATTTTTAAATGTCAAGGTTGATTTTTATGAAATTTTGAAATTATTATTCTATTCAGTGATTTTACCTTTTTTTATTTCTCGAATTTTAAGAAATCTTCCAACATACAATTTTGTTTCAAAATACCAAGGCAAGCTAATCGACTTGTCGTTTTTTGCATTGATTTATGTGGTTATTGGAATAAATAACGATTTATTGATTAATAACTTTTCATTGGCAGTTTATCCAATGATAGTTTTTACAATTCTTTTATTTCCAATTACTTTTTTATTTATTTATGTAAGTAAAAAACTAAACCTCACCAAAAAAGCCATTATTAACCGCACTTTAATGTTTAGTGCTAAAAATAATGGATTTTCGGCAGTAACTTCTCTTACCCTATTTGGAACCGTAGCTGCCATTCCTTCGGCAGCTTTAAGCGTAGTGCTTCTGATATATTTAATATTTTTTCCTGCAATTATAAAGTTAAGTGCATTAAAAGACTAAAAATATTACCACAAAGGCGTTGGATAAATTCCTTTTTCGTGAAGTATTCGCAAATTTTCGACTACATTTTCACGATCTTCGCGATACGTAACACCAAACCACGAAGCTGTTGTTTTTAATACTGTAACTTCTGCTAAGCCCGCTTTTACAATATCGTTAACCGCAAATGGAATATAAAATTCAACTTTTTCGCTACTTGCATTAATTTCCAAAAACTGATTAAACAGAACTTTTAAATGATTAAATATATCGGGAGTAAATCCCCAAAAGTTCATCGAAACAATCGCTTCCGAATCTAATTTTTTATTTAATCCATCTGAATTCTCGAAAACGATTTGACCATCAATTTCTTGAATTTTTGTATGTTCTTGCACATCCGTCATAATGCCTGCATCATTAACTTTACAAACGCCGCGCGACACAAACCCATTTTCAGATAATGTGTTTTTTAAATAATAACCAATCATCGAAAACTTACCTTTATTGGTTAAGTTCATGGATAAAAATTTGGACATTTTGCAAAATGAATCTGCTCCATAAAAATCATCGCCATTAATAACAGCAAATGGTTCGTTAATTTTTTCGGCTGCCATTAAAACGGCATGACCTGTTCCCCATGGCTTAGTTCGATGCGAAACCGAGAATTGTTTTTGAACCGACTCCACTTCCTGAAGCACATAATCCACTTTAATTTTACCAGAATACTTGTCGGCAATTGCCTCTTTAAAATCGTGTTCAATACTTTTTTGGATAACAAAAACAACCTTTCCAAATCCAGCTTTATACGCATCGTAAACTGAATAATCAATAATTGTTTCATTGGTAGGTCCTAATTTGTCAATTTGTTTTAATCCTCCGTATCTGCTTCCCACTCCAGCAGCTAAAATAAGTAATGTTGGTTTCATAGTATTTAATTTTTCATTACAAAAATACACTTTTAATATTCATTTTCACTGTTGTCCGATATAAATTTTGAAATCTGTTGTATAATGTTGTATAACAAGCTAATAGGTAAAATGAAGGAAGATAGGGTTTGTTTTTGTGTATTTTAAAAATATGGATTTTCCGCAATTTATTGCCCGCTTGTTCGCCAGCTGGCGAATGTAAATTGCTGAAAATCAATTCATTTTTTAGGATTGAGGCAAAAATTGATTGAAGTAATTTACACCCAAAGCAAAATTTATTTATTTTATCGGACAATAGTGATATCTTATATGGTTAAAAAAATAATTTAAAATTCAGCAATAAAATTTTAAAACCTAGCAATAACTGTTTTTTTTGCTTTAACTTTTTGTTCTAATTCAGCTTCAACTTTAATATCGATTGGCAAATATAAATCCACTCGTGAGCCAAATTTTATCATACCAAATTCTTCACCTTGATTTATATGTTCATTCTCGCATGCTTTACAAACGATGCGACGAGCAACAGCACCAGCAATCTGTTTTACCAATATTTCGCCGTGTTTACCTTTTATTACAATAGAGTGACTTTCGTTTAACTGAGATGATTTGGGTAACCAGGCCACCAAAAAACGACCAGGATTATATTTTTTATAAATTAATTTTCCTGAAATAGGAGCATAATTTATGTGCACATTTAAGGGCGACATGAAAATTGATATTTGCTTGCGTTTGCCTTTAAAATATTCATTTTCAAGCATGTCTTCAATTACCACAACAGTACCATCGGCTGGTGCATAAATAGCTTCCGAATCAATTATTATTTCTCGATTAGGGTTGCGAAAAAACCGAAGAATAAAACCTAAAAACAAAATGGATAAAACATATAGTATGATGTGATAAATTGTTTGAACTGGAAAAACAATATTAACCAATACATATATAACAATAATAAATATTGTAACTACTATAATAGTTGGAAATCCTTCTTTGTGTATTTTCATCTTAATGCGTTAAAAACTGCAAATATACATAAACAAAAGGGGAACTAAAAATAACGGCATCAAATCTATCTAATATTCCCCCATGGCCGGGTAACAAGTTGCCTGAATCTTTTATTACAAGGGTTCTTTTAATCATCGACTCTGCTAAATCTCCAAAACTTGAGGATAAAACGATTAAAAGATTTAATCCTATCCAATATTCAATAGGCATAAATTTAAAATAGCTATTTAAAAAATATCCAATTAAGATGGAAAAGAATAAGCCGCCGAAAAACCCTTCCCATGATTTTTTAGGAGATATTCGCTCAAAAAAGCGATGTTTGCCAATTGAGCTGCCAACCAAGTATGCACCAGTATCATTAGCCCAAATTAAAATAAAAAAAACCATTAAAAAATACCCATTTGAAGCATTTGAAATTGGGAAGTTGTAAAAGTAATTTAGGATGCTTAAGGGCAATGCAATATATATAACCGATAGTAAATTTAAAGCGATATTATATATTGAAGACTTGGTTTTTCGATACATTTCTATTGCCATGCTTATTGGTAAAATAAGAAATAAAGCATAAAGCAAATAAGAATATTTTTGTTCTAAAGCAGAAATTAGTATTATAGAATAGGTAAAAATATTTAAAAACAAGGAAACCCATTTTGAGCTTGATATATGTAGGTTTTTGTTCACAATATTATGAAACTCAAGAGTTCCTAAAATGCAAATAATTAAAAACAACCCAGCAAATAAGTAAGAATTAATCAGCATTGAACTAATTAATACAAGCACAAAGATTGCCCCAGTTAGAGTTCGTATTCCTAGATTTTTAAGAGACATAGCGAAGGAACAAAGTTATTTTTAAGTTTTTTTGAAAACTTGGATCGGGGAGTATAAGTGTTTGAGAGGGGAAAGTGTTTGTGTTGTTTTTTATCAATAATTTTAATGCTTCTTTTGTAGTTTGTTTTACCTGACTAGTTAGAGCAATTAAAACTAAGTGCTTCGTTTTTTCAAATATATTTTCAATTTTAGTAGATTTTGTGGAGATAACAATTGCTCCATTTTCGGCTATTAAATAATCGAGAGGCATTACCATATAATCATAAGGTAATGAGAGAAGGGTTTTATCGAAAACGCCTAATCCGTATACTTGAAGCAATTCGCCAAGATCTTCATTATTACAAAAAACGGTATTTAATTTTTTGTCGTGAAAGAAATTGGAAATTTTTGAAACTAGTTCTTTAGAGTTTCCGCATAAATGAAATGCACCCCCATTTTCAGAAAATTTTGCAGCAAACAAAACATCAGGATATTCATCAGATAGCGGTTTTGTTTCAGTAAAAACCTCATATTTTTCGGAGATATTATCCTCGTCTTTTTGAATAAGAGATTCTCTTATGGATTTTAAAATTTGTTCTTTAATCGAAGTAGATTCCATAACTTAGGATTTACTAATGATTTATTTCAGTTTTAGAATTTGTGTCAGTAGGTTCTTTAATGTTGGATAATTCTCCAAAACTTTCAGTTTCATTTTCCGAATTTGCACTTGTAACTTTAGCCTTTTCTTCTTCTTTAATTTCTTCAGGAAAATTACGTTCACCAAAAATATTTTTCACATCTTCTCTAAAAATCACTTCTTTTTCGAGTAACATATGAGCAAGAGTTTCCATATTTGTTCTGTTATCAACGATTATTTGTTTTGCACGTTGATATGCTTGTTCGATTAGTTTTTGAACCTCTTGATCGATTATTTTTGCGGTGTCGTCGCTATAAGGTTTTTGAAAATTATATTCACTTTGTCCGCTTGAATCGTAGTAACTTACGTTTCCAATCTTATCATTCATCCCAAAGTACACAACAATAGCATACGCTTGTTTGGATACTCTTTCTAAATCATTTAATGCTCCTGTTGAAACTTTTCCAAAAATAACATATTCCGAAGCTCTGCCACCCAAAGTAGCGGTCATTTCATCAAACATTTGTTCGAATGTTGTAATTTGACGTTCTTCGGGAAGATACCAAGCAGCACCTAGTGATTTTCCGCGAGGAACAATGGTTACTTTTACCAGTGGAGATGCATATCTTATTAGCCAGCTAACAGTAGCATGACCAGCTTCGTGAAATGCGATAACTCTTTTCTCGTTAGGAGATATGATTTTTGTACGACGTTCTAATCCACCAACAATTCGGTCTATGGCATCTAGAAAATCTTGGCGTCCAATTTCCTTTTTCTCTTTTCGAGCGGCAATTAGAGCAGCTTCGTTGCATACATTTGCGATGTCAGCTCCAGAAAATCCAGGCGTTTGACGAGCAAAAAATTCAGGGTCAAAATCTTTAGCTAATTTCAAGTCGCGAATATGTACTTCAAATATTTCTCTACGTTCTTCTACATCTGGTAATTCAACATGAATTTGGCGGTCAAAACGACCTGCACGCATCAATGCTTTATCTAAAACATCTGCACGATTTGTGGCGGCAAGTAAAATTACTCCATTGTTAGTAGAAAAGCCATCCATTTCGGTTAATAGAGCGTTTAATGTACTTTCGCGTTCATCGTTTGAACCCGAAAAAGCGTTTTTTCCACGTGCTCGACCAATGGCGTCAATTTCATCAATAAAAATGATACATGGAGCTTTTTCTTTGGCTGTTTTAAATAAATCTCTAACTCGTGAAGCACCAACTCCTACAAACATTTCAACAAAATCGGAACCCGACATAGTGAAAAATGGAACTTTTGCTTCGCCTGCCACTGCTTTTGCCAACAAGGTTTTACCTGTTCCTGGAGGTCCAACTAATAATACTCCCTTAGGTATTTTACCACCCAACTCTGTGTATTTTTTCGGAGTTTTTAAAAAGTCAACAATTTCCATAATTTCCTCTTTAGCCCCTTGCAGTCCAGCAACATCCTTAAAACTAACCGAAACGGCTGTGTTTTTGTCAAAAAGCTGTGCTTTCGATTTGCCAAAGTTAAAAATTTGACCACCACCGGCTCCACCTTTGGTCATCGACTTCATAATGAATATCCAAATAACTACAATGACAATTATTGGCAACAGCCAACCCAATGCTTCAATTCCCCAATCTTTGGAGTTGTCGTACGCAATAATCACGGGCTTAAAATCCTTTATTATTTCCTGTTTTGCTTCTTCGGATTTGCCTATGGTGTCTTGGCGTAATAATTTATCTTGAGTTTTATCAATGGTGTTATTAAATGTTTCTACCGAACCAATAACATGATAAAAATGAGGGCCTTCTTCTGTTTTCCCTGTTTTAGTGTTTACAAAATCTTTGTATTTATCATCAATTTTTAAACTGTCTTTTTTAATAAAAATTTGAGCTTGTTCTTTTTTTCGAACAATTACAATTTTATCAATATGACCTCTTAAAAGCATTTGATCTAATTCATTTGAGTTTATTTCTTTTGCAGTACTTGAACCAGTATTCCAAAAGTAGCTAGCTATAAACAAAACAGCTAGAGCACCGTATATCCAGTAAAAATTAAAAATTTCTTTCTTCTTTTTTGTAGGTTCCATAAAAGTAAAGTAGTTTCAGTTTTTAATTATTAATATGTTTAATTTCAGCATCTGCCCATAATTGTTCAAGTTTAAAATAGGATCGGGTTTCGGAAATAAATATATGAACTAAAGTATCAAAATAATCAATTAAAATCCATTCTTTGTTACTTCTGCCTTCCACAGAAACTGGCTTTACTTTTGTTTCTCGTTGAACGTTGTGAATAATTTCATCGCATATTGTTTCGGCTTGAATGCCTGAATTAGCGGTGCAAATTATAAATTTATCAAACAAGGTGTTATTGATATTTGCTAAATCAATCAAAATAATTTCTTCTCCTTTTTTGTCAAGGATAGAGTTTAATATTATATCCAAAATTCCGGAAGTTGATTTTTCCTTTGATTTTATTTTGGTAATACTTGTTTCTGTTTTAATTTTCGGCATGAATTTTTTTTTGCAAATATAATCATTTTTAGTGTTTCATTTTTTTGAAGTGATGTTTATTCTTAAATATGTCAAAATTTAGATTTTTTTAATATTTTAAATTATTGATTGATTTTTTATTTTATTATTTTTTTATAAGGATATTGGTTGTATGTGTTTGTCGTTTAGTTAATTATGAATTGCTTCGTATGTATTTAATAAAATAGGTTTAAATTAACAATGTTAATTTAGAGTAAAAGTTTAAAAAACGACTTTTTTAGGTCGTATATTGTAGCTTGTTTATGAAACTAAGGATTGATGATTATTATTAAAAAATTGAAAGAAACTTCATCCACAAATGACTATTTGATGGAATTAATAAAACAGTGTAAAGCCACTGAGCCTAAGCCTTGTGATTTAAAATCTATAATTCCCGATTGTTTTTCTGTTTATGCAAGTAGTCAAAAAGCAGGCAAGGGGCAACGTGGAAATGTATGGCACAGCGAAGTAAACAAAAATTGTTTAGTTAGTATAATTGTTTATCCTACCATAAAGGCAAATGAACAATTTTTTTTATCAAAGGCTGTAACATTAGGTGTTTTGGATTTATTGCGTACATTGATAGTGGTTCATAAAAACCTTTCCATAAAATGGCCCAACGATTTATATTTTGGGGATAAAAAACTTGGTGGAATATTAATTGAAAATACTGTAATCGGCAACGAAATTGCTTATTCGATTATTGGTGTTGGCTTAAATATAAATCAAATTAATTTTCCCAGTTATTTGCCAAATCCTACATCTGTTTCGCAAGTTACCGAAATGTATTATGACATGGATGAAGTTGCAAAAAACCTAATTAAATGTATTTCAAATCGTTATTGCGAAATGTTGTCAAATAATGTACATGTTTTTGACGAGGAATTTTTAAATAATATGTATAAATACAAAGCTAACCATCGCTTTACGATTAATGAACAGACAATTGATGCTACCATTCAAGGTGTATCTGAATACGGAAATTTGCAATTATTAGTCAATAATTCCGAATTAATTGAGTGTGGTTTTAAAGAAGTTTCTTTTCATGGTTAATTCTTATATTTAGTGTCTGCAAGAAAACTTTTTATTATTTTGAATATTAGCTGCTTACATGTTGCTTGTTTTTTATGATTTACACTAATTAGTCTTTCATTTTTCGATTAGCTTATAAATTTAACAAGCTATAATGTTATTTTTGTAAGTTTGTACTTTAAATGTTGATTTTTTAGATGAAACAAGTTTCGCTAGATTGGTTTAGGATAACAATACTGCTACTGGGTAGTTTTGCAGTATTATTTATTTTAGCTCCCATAATTGGGCTTTTTTTGTCTTCCAATTTTCCGGAATTAAAATCTGCATTAATCGATACAGAAGTAACCGACAGTATTTATACGACCATTTTTTCTGCTTTTCTTGCCACATTATGTTCCATTATTTTTGTAATACCTGCAGCTTATTTTATTTCCAGAAATACATTTCCATTAAAAAAGTTGATTATCAGTCTTTTCGATTTGCCAGTAGTTATCCCGCACACAGCTGCTGGTATTGCAATACTTGGAATAGTTAGCCGAAATACTGCGGTAGGCAAATTTGCAGATGCAGTAGGAATTAATTTTGTAGGCACTCATTTTGGAATTGCTTTAGCCATGGCCTTTGTAAGCATTCCATTTTTATTTAATGCGACTCTAACAGGATTTGATTCGGTGCCCAAAAAGTTTGAATTGGCTGCATCAAATTTGGGAGCATCGCCACTTAGAGTTTTTTTTACCATTTCATTGCCTTTAGCTTGGAGGGCAATTATTGGTGGCATTGTTTTAATGTTTGCTCGTGGTATGAGCGAGTTTGGTGCTGTAATTATTATTGCATATCATCCAATGACAACTCCTGTGCTTATTTTTGAACGATTTACAAGTTATGGCTTAGCTTATTCTCGTCCTGTTGCAATTATATTTATAGCGATTAGTTTGCTGACATTCTTTTTATTACGAATGATTAAACGAAAATAAAAAATGATGAAACTCAAAAATATTTGTTACCATATTGATGATTTTTCGTTGAATAATATCTCGTTTGAAGTGAACGAAGGTGAATGTTTTTCTATTGTTGGGTCATCGGGCTCGGGTAAAAGTGTGCTTTTGGAAATAATTGCAGGTTTTAGAAAAGTCCATTCGGGAAATATAATCCATAAAAAGGAGGATATTACAAATGTAAAAGTCCAAAAACGTCCGTTCAGAATCGTTTTTCAAGATTATTATCTGTTTCCACATTTATTCGTATTTAAAAATATAGAGTATGGTCTTAAATCCTCGAACATAAAAAAACTTGAACGAAAACAAATGGTCGAGGAATGGGCTGAAAAATGCAATGTTTTACATTTATTAAATAGGAGTGTGGACGATTTGTCGGGTGGCGAAAAACAAAGAGTTGCACTTGCCCGAAGTGTGGTTACAAAACCAGATATTTTATTGTTAGATGAGCCACTATCATCGCTTGATATAAATTTAAAAGAGGAATTTATCTCTTTGTTTAGAGTTTTAAATAAAGCCGGTTTAACCATTATTCATGTTACACACGATTTTGAGGAAGCAGCTAAATTAAGCCATCGAATTGCGTTGATAGATAATGGTGAAATTTTGCAAATTGGAAGTTTATTAGATTTTTATAATTTGCCACTTCATCCTTTGGTTGCCAAATTTGCTGGACATAAAAATATTTTTCGTGCCAATTTGTCATATAATCAAGCAAATCAATTAACTCAAGCCAATATTGTGGATAGCGATGTGTCGATTTTAATTTCCGAGAAATATTCGGGCGATGCATATATTTTTATTCCAGATGAAGCAATTATTTTATCCCCCGATAAACAAATTTCGAGTGCTCCGAATAGCTTTTTGGCTGTGGTGCTTGAAAACATTTGCATTGGAGGTCGAACTCAATTAAAAATGGATATTGGGGTGTTAATTAATGTGTTGGTTTTAAACGACATGGTAAAACTATTGAAAATTGACATAAATTCAAAAATATTCATTCGGTTTAATGCATCTTCGGTTGGAATAATTAAACAATAACATTTATATTTGAAGTATCAATTTGATATTTCTTTATTTTTACAAAAAAACTTATTATGAAACCAAATCAGACTATGTTGAAACTAAACTTCAAAATTTGGATAGAAAATCAAAACGGAGAAAGTTTGTTTGGGGATGGGAAATGGCAATTGTTAAAAACCATCGAAAAAACGGAATCATTAAAATTAGCAATCGAAGAGTGTGGGTTGTCGTATCGTAAAACTTGGAATAAACTTGAAGAAATTGAGCAAAAATTAGGTTTTTATCTAATCGAACGTCAGCGAGGTGGAACGGCAGGTGGCAAAACTACATTAACACCCGAAGGAAAAAAGATAGTGGAACTGTTTGATGATTTTCATTCTCAATTTGATGTTGTAATAAATTCATTTCTAAGAAAAGAAATTGAATTGTTTGACAAGAAATAAAGGGAATTACTTCTGTTTGATAGATAGCGTCTGCAAGAAAACGCCAACTTCTACGATACTCTTGCAACGAATTGAGTCCATTCCGACCAAGATTTTGTTGGTTTTTCATTTCTTTCTTTGCCCCAGCCCTCAAGGGTGAAAGCAAATGAAAACTTACAAAATCTAATTCGGAACTCGCTAAATTCGTTGTTGCGAAAGTATTTCGACAGTTCGACTAAGCTCACTGCATCGCTTCGCTCAATATACCACCTTGAATTTGACGTTTTCTTATCAAACACTGAGCTTTCATGCAAGGACTAGATAGCGTAATTGTAACATCGTGACAGTTTGTCAACCTCGAAATTAATATCTAAACTGTGAAAAAATTAATATCAGAAATTGAAAATGCTTTTTTGAAAGTCCGATTAGAAGAAGGAATTTCTCTTAATATGACTGAATATTTAGACTCCTATTCTTCTCGTAAAGAATTTCTCGAATTAGCAAAATCAGATGAAAGAGATGATTGGACGAAAATTTCTGATATTGTTTTACGGCAATTTACTGTTACATTTAGTTTTACAGATTGGAAAGGATTTAGATTTTACTTGCCTGCTTATATGCGGTGGTGCATTAATAATCCAACATCATCAAATCCGATAGGCGATCATACGATTTATTCATTAAGCATTCATAGTTTTAAATCTCATTACGGAAAAAACATTACAGAAATTTTAAATAAGGAACAAATTCAAATTGTAGTCAAATTTCTTCAATGGTGTTGTTTTGAAAATGCAGATTATTGCGATTCGGAAATCGCAGAAAGGTATCTCGGTAAATTGCTTAAAGAAATTGCAATAAATTAATATACATAGCTATTAGCGATAAGGCTAATAAAAAAAATACAGATAAAATACGAGTTCGTTATAGGTATTTCGAGAAGTTTAATTATCTTTGTTCGAATAAAATAAGACAGAAATCTGCCCATAACAGCGGTTTACTTTAAGTGGGGGTGATGGTAACTTGAAAAGACAAATAAATTAATAATCGGTATTGGTAAGCTAAGCAAAAATGGGATTTAATCCCACCTGAAAGCAAGCCGCATCAAGCGTGTGTAATGAATTAACCTTTTTAAAAGAGAGGTTGAATGATATATAGAAGATGGAAGACTTTCAGAAAAAATGCAATTAGTATCCGCTGCTTTCTTGCATCGGGAATTGGCAAATCCATAAAGTATTATTGCTTTTGTTATTAAACAAGAAGAACCATTTAAAAGGGGACTTTCAAACATTTGAAGTTTATCCCGGACATTTGTCGGGATGAGAACGTGAGGGTGAAACTCCCTTGCAAGACTCGATTAGCGTTTATTGCAGAAAAGTCTCTAAGATTGTTTCGTAAAAAAAAGATTCGATATCTTTGCATTCATAAAGTGTTAATCAATGACAAAAGAAACTGCATTAAAATTATTTAACGAAAAGCAAATTCGTACTCAATGGCATGACGAAGAAGAAAAATGGTATTTTTCAATTGTGGATGTAGTTGGCGTTTTAACTGAAAGTGAAAATCCAAATAATTACTGGAAAGTTTTAAAAAGTAGATTAAAAAAAGAAGGTAGCGAGTTGGTTACAAATTGTAACCAACTGAAAATGCAATCTTCTGATGGAAAATTTTATAAAACTGATGTAGCTGATACTGAACAGCTATTTAGATTAATTCAAACAATTCCATCTTCTAAAGCTGAACCATTCAAATTATGGTTGGCAAAAATTGGCAGGGAAAGAATAGATGAACTAGAAGATCCAGAAATAGGTATTGACCGATTAATGGAAACTTATTATAAAAAAGGTTATAGTAAAAAATGGATTAATCAACGAATAAAAAGTATTGAAATTCGAAAGGAACTTACGGATGAATGGGAAAATAGAGGTGTTCAGAAAGGTCAAGAATATGCAGTCTTAACAGATGAAATTACAAAAGCTTGGAGTGGATTAACAACAAAACAATATAAAAATATCAAAGATTTAAAGAAAGAGAATCTTCGTGACCATATGACAAATTTAGAATTAGTTTTGAATATGTTAGCAGAAGCATCAACGACTGAAATTTCAAAAGATAAACAACCCAAAACATTTAATGAAAATAGAATAGTTGCTCAAAAAGGCGGAAAAGTGGCAAAAGTAGCAAAGCTACAACTAGAAAAAACGACAGGTAAAAAAGTTGTATCAAAATTAACTGCAAAACAACTTGAGAATAAAAAGATAGAAGATTAAGAATAGCAACAAAACGCTAACACACGCTATGAAAAATTGCCGAGAAACCACTAAATTTGTGCGTTCAAGCACGCTTGGTAGGTTATTGTAAGTTGACAGAAAACAGTCCCCGAACTCGGCAACAATTAAATAGAGTGGAAACTGTTGCACGGAGTTTAAAATTGGATTAAGTTTTTCATCATAATAAGTCCGTGCAGACAATATTTAGAGTCTGTCCACAGAGTCGGTGTTTTTTAATATCCAATAAAGCTAAATGCGTTTTTGGTTTTAGAAATTTGGGATATGATTGATTTATTTTAGATGAGAGCAGTGGCTGGCTATAATGTTCTTCACCCAAAAGGTTTTGGTTGCTTACAATTAGTGGCTTGTAAGAAAAATAATTCCGATAATATACAGCATGATTTTGAATACACAGTATAACAAAATCATATTGCTGAATACAAATCGGAATTCAAAAATAACGCTGTTATCGGACTTTATAGACAGACACTATTTAACTACATCCATAATTTCGATTGATTTAACTGCCTTAATGGCTCTGTCTGAGAAAAAATCACAAGCTGGGAAAACTCTGAAAATTCCATCGTCATCTGCTTTTGTGTCGCAAATTAATAAAATTTCGGATTGATCGTTTCTATTCATTAATTCACTTATTGTGTAAACACAACGATAGCCATCGGCACCAATAACTACCACCATTCCTTGACGTAAAACATCTTTTGAAATAGCAATATGGTTTTTTAATACCTCTTTTAAATATACACCATTAAACGGAGTAGTGCTGTGAATGCCTCTTCCACGTCCATAAAAAGTAGATTCATATACTACCTCTTTTAAATCTTTTGGGTTGTTTTTTAAGGTTGTAGCTAAGAAATCATTTTTGTAAATTTCGAGTTTATCCGAAAAATTTGGTTTCATTCCTTTTATTGTTTTGTACGATTTAGGGTATGAACGTACTTTGATTTTTGATGGATTACTAATGTTGCGTTCGGTTAATAAATCGCTCGAAACAATAAGTTTTGATTCTGTGGGTAGTTCCCATAATTCTTTGGTTTTGGAAGGCACTATTCGACGAACGTCGGTTGCAATGATTATCTCGTTTAAATGATTTGGATAATAAATTTCGCCCCACGACAATACTGCTTTTTCGCCTTTGTCATTGCTTATTTCTAGGTATAAATCTACAATTGGAGGAAACTCTTTCTCGTTTAATTTCTTAGGGATATAAGTATTTAAAATTTCTAAAATGGAATATCCATCGTAACGGTATGCCCCAACAAATTTATTATGGTCGTCGGTTAATAGTGCCTCTTTAACAATAACCGAGTGTTTAGAAAGTTTTGAAAAATCAACTTCTCCCTGAATACCAACTTCTCCTTCGATAGTTAATTTTTTAGACGGAATTTTATACGATTCCACGTTGTCGTAAAAATTATTGGTTTGGTCGGTCGAATCAATGGAGGTTAAATCCGAAGATAAACAGCTTTTTTTTGAGTTGGTTGGACTACAAGCCACAAATGATAAAGCCAGTAGAACATAGAATAATTTTTTCATTATTTTATTTTAATTAATAATGCGAATCAAGGGTTGAAATCATAATTTCTTAAAACATATAAACAATTGATGGTTAGTAACTTATGAAAATATTACTATTTTAATATCTTGACAATCAATAACTTAGATGCAATAACTTAGATGCAATAACCACAAAGCATAAAAGATATGATTATCAAGAATAATGAAGCTAAATTAATTAAAATATACATGTGTATTTGCGAATATTTTGAAAAAGATTTAAAATTTCATTGTCAGCGTTTCAGTAATAATGATAAACCAGAAGTTACTGACCAAGAAGTTTTGACAATTTTTATTTACAGCATTTATTACGAACAGCGTTTTAAGTGC
The DNA here is from genome assembly GCA_038210985.1 of Bacteroidales bacterium. Classification (GTDB taxonomy): domain Bacteria; phylum Bacteroidota; class Bacteroidia; order Bacteroidales; family WCHB1-69; genus JAQUGA01. Next base: position 864 of record JBBQWB010000063.1, on the reverse strand, counting down.
AAGCAAATACACACATTAATAATTTATCTTTTGCTTGTATTTTTTTTAAAACACCTTGTAAAGCCATTTTTTTGTTTGTTATTTCAAATTTCATAGGATTAAAAACCAGTAATAACTTAATATTATTTTTAACACTACTCTAAAAGTGATATAGCAAAAGCGATATGCAAACACAAAAGTACCATTAGTCGAGAAATCAGTAGAAATTGCGATAAGCGAAACAACGAGTATAGGGCTGATTTAGCTCAACACAAATGTCTTAAACGACATAAAGAAAAGCCAAAGAAGATTTACTTTACGGAAGCAATAAAAGCTCATGTAAACGAATGGATTGAAGAGGAATATAGTCCTGAGCAAATAGTCGGTAGAGCAAAAACTGACGACATAGAGTGTGTCAGTGCAGAACGAATTTATCAATACATTTGGGAGGATAAAAAGAGAGGAGGTTTTTTGCACAAGGGACGTAAATACAGAAAAAGAGGTGCTTACAGGGATAAAAGAGGCATTGTCAAAAACAGAACTAACCTTTCGTTAAGACCTCAAACAATAGAAGAAAAAACCCGTTTGGGAGACTTTGAAATCGACACCATTATCGGCAAGAATCACAAGGGAGCAATACTCACAATCAATGATAGAGTAAGTGGATTTGTATTGATTGAAAGACTAAATGGAAAAGATGCCAAAGAATTAGCATTAAAAGTCATCGAAACTCTTACGCCTTTAATAAATTGGATTAAAACAATTACAGCCGATAATGGGAAAGAATTTGCAGAACACGAGACAATTTCAGGGGATCTAAACATCGATTTTTACTTTGCAAGACCATACCACTCATGGGAACGTGGTGCTAACGAAAACACAAAT
>JBBQWB010000062.1:0-18150 GCA_038210985.1 Bacteroidales bacterium | reverse complement strand
AGGATTTATATCATACCATTTTTCAAGTGCTTGATACGGCGTTTTCACATTGAGCTCTTTTCTTACGCCACTATGCCTTCTAATGGTATTATATGTTGCTAAAAACGTTTTCAAGTTTAATTCCAATTCATCAATATTTTGCTATGGGTGTAAATTACTTCAATCAATTTTTGCCTCAATCCAAAAGGATGAATTGATTTTCAGCAATTTACATTCGCCAGCTGGCGAACAAGCGGGCAATAAATTGCGGAAAATCCATATTTTTAAAATACACGAAAACAAGCCCTAGCTTCCTTCATTTTACCTATTAGCTTGTTATACAACATCATACAACAGATGTCAAAATTTATGTCGGACAACAGTGAATATTTTTCAATAATCTACAATTTATATCTTATGTTTTCAATTATCCTCTTTAGGCTTTAATTGCGAAAGATAAACTCCTGTAATAGCAACGAGCATCCCAATTATTTTAAACGAAGTAAACATTTCATTAAGCAGAATAAAGGATCCGGTTGCGGTAAAAATTGGGATTAAATTGGTAAACACATTTGCTTTTGCCATTCCTATTTCACGAATAGCGAATGTGTAAAAGATAAAAGCCAAAGATGAACCAAAAATTGAGAGCATTAATATAGAAGAAATCAATTCAAAATTTGGCACAACATTAATTACACAATCTAAATCAAAAAACAGAAAAAGAGGTAAAAACATTATAAATCCAATTACATTTTGAATAAAAATAATAAAGATTGGGTGATAATCTGCACTTACTTTTTTAAGTAAAGTTCCATAACCTATTGCCGACAACACTGCTAAAAACACCAACAAAACACCGTCAAGTGGGGCATTAAACTTCAGCTCTTCATTTAAAAGCATCAAAATAACCCCAACAAAGGACACAAAAATGCCTACCACGTTTTTTCGAGTAATTTTTTCTTTCAAAAAATAAAACCCAACAATAGCAGCAAAAACTGGTATGGTTGAAACTATAACAGCAGTAATGGTTGCATCTACTTTTTGCAGTCCAAAACTTTCTCCAATAAAATATAAAAAAGGCTCAAAAAAAGCCAATAAAACAAACCATTTTAAATTTGCTTTTGGAAAAACAAGCTGTTTTCGATAAAACAGAAGCAAAATAACAAAAAGTATAACCGATGATATTAATAATCGAACTGTAATAGTAGCAATAGGATTATAATATTTAAAAACAATTTTTGACCAAATAAATGTCATGCCCCAAAAAAGCATCGACAAAACAGCCAACACATAAACAAAGGAAAGAGATTTTTGAGACGACTTCATTAAAATAATTTGGTGGCAAAATTAAGTTTTTATTTTTCAATACCTACAAATTTATTTTTATCAGCCCAAAAGCATTGCTTATAACAAAAAAAATCGTTAATTTGTAATGTAAAAAAAAGAAGATGATAAAGAAAACAAAAATAATTGCAACCCTTTCAGACCAGCGTTCGGACGAAGATTTTTTGAAAGAGTTATTTGATAATGGAGTAAATGTAGTTAGAATAAATACTGCCCATCAGGACATAATTGGAGCAATAGGTTTGGTTGAACGAGTTCGCAGAGTAAACGATAAAATTGCGTTATTGATTGACACAAAAGGACCCGAAGTTCGCACTTCGCCCTTTGGACAAACCGAAATAAAACAAAATCAGCTTGTGTATGTAATTGGCGATCCTACAAAAGAGACTATAAATGACACAATTTATGTTACTTATAGCGAAATACATAAATACCTAACTAAAGGTGATTCTATTTTAATAGATGATGGCGAAATTGAATTAAAAATAACGAACATAATTGACAATAGAATTGAATGTATTGTTTTAACCGATGGAATTGTTAAGCCTAAAAAAGGTGTTAATACTCCAAATATCGATTTGCCTTTACCTACCGTTAGTGAAAAGGATAAGATTTTTATCGATTTTGCTATAAAAAATAAATTAGATTTCATTGCACATAGCTTTGTTCAGAAGGCATCGGATATAATTGAAATTAAGGAAATATTAGAAAAAGCAGGTAGTCCGATAAAAGTTATTGCAAAAATCGAAAACAAATCGGGAGTTGACAATATTGAATCGATTATCGAGGTTAGTGATGGAATTATGGTTGCACGTGGCGATTTAGGAATTGAAATTGCAGCCGAAAAGATTCCGATTATTCAACAAGAAATAGTACAAAAATGCATAAAGCATAAAAAGCCAGTTATTATAGCAACTCAAATGTTGCATTCGATGATTACAAACTTTCGTCCAACTAGAGCCGAAATTAGCGATGTAGCTACTGCAATATTTGAAAGAGCCGATGCCATCATGCTAAGTGGCGAAACTGCTTTTGGCAAATATCCGATTGAAGCAGTTAAAACGATGACTCGTGTTGCCGTAGAAATTGAAAACACCTTAAATCATCCGCCTTTTCCAAAAGATGAAATTGAACCCACTATAACTAGTACATTGTGCCAAGCTGCTATTATGACTGCTTCGATGCACAACATAAAAACCATCATAGCAGACACTACTTCGGGTAGAACTTGCAGATATTTATCGGCACTGAGAGGCAAAAACGAAATTTTTGCAATGTGCTATGATTCAACGGTGATGCGACAATTAAACTTAAGTTATGGCATTATTGCATTTAATATAAATATAACTGTATCACGCGACAGATTTTTAAAAGATGCCGTAAAAAATGTAGTCCGTAAAAAAAACATTGACCCTAATGATAAAGTATTAATTTTAGGTGGCAGTTTTGGTCGCAATCATGGAGCCACTTTTATTGAAATTGCCACTCCCGAACAAATTCTTATTGGACCTTGCATTTGATTAAAAAACTGCTATTGTCCAATAAAACCTAATAACATTAGGTAACTTCTTAAAATTGCTTTTTCATCGTTGATTTTCAATTTTGAAATCCTCATCCCGATTAATATTTTGTTGAATTTCAACGCCTTTCATCTTTATGCTTAGTGTCTAAAATAGCGTTGAAAACTTACAAAACTAAATCGGGACTGCGAAAAACCTTAATCGCCTCAAAAAATCTAATTTTTAGAAGCCCCGTTAATGACATTTTCTTTCCTGATAAATAATAACTGGCAAATTAGTTTTGTACACAATATCCCTCGTTTTATTGGTTCCAAAAATACCTTGAAATAATGTTTTATTTGCTCTCAATATTGCAATTCTATCCGCATCCACTATATTAGCGTAATCATCTAATCCTTGAATAATATCCTTGCTGGCAATTACCTTACAAATTAATGATTCATAATTTGTAATCGATTTAAGCTTAGTTTCTAAGCCAATCATGGCTAATGTTTCCTTAAAATTTTTATCAGCTGTAACATGAACAACATGAACAAATGCTTCAACACTTTTAGCAATTTTAATTATACTTTTTATATTTGCAATATCTTGTTCGTGATAATTGGTAGCATAAATGATATTTTTCGGATCATTAAATGGGGCTTCATTAGGAACTACACAAACTGGACAACTTGATTTATTTATAATTTCCGAGAAGTTTTTGCTTATATCTCTATAATTATAATCCGCTTGGCTTTTATCATTAAGCATAACCATAACAACTTCTGGATCGCGTAAAACTTCGGATATAACATCAAATACAAAACCTGTTTTTACACTCATGAAAATTTCGGGCAAATCTCTGTATTTTGCTCGAAGTTCTGAAACTACTTCTTGAAATCTGGACTGTGCTTTACCAACTTTATCATTTAAAACATTTGGTGGAAGAATTATTGGGTTTGACTCATTAATTACAAAATTAATTCCATATTCAAAACTGTCGATTACGTGAATTATTTCGGCAGAGGCTTTCATTAGTTTAGCAAGCAATACACCTGCTTCAATAATTTTAAATGCTTTAACTCCAAAATCTGTTGGTATAATAATACGTTCCATAATGCTTTATTTTAATTTAAACTATTAACAGTCAGACAATTAACCACTCACCACTTCTAACATCACAAATTTAGTAAAAATCAATCGAATTTCCTAAAATATTTTTTTATTTTTTGCTCCAATTGAAAACCATTTTCCAATTTCAGTTTCATCCAAGTTATCAGGCATAATTCGTTGCTCAACAATGGTGTTGTTTATTAAAAAAAGAGCAGGAAGTTTATTTCCAGCAATGGCTAACAACTCTTTGCCCGGTAATTTACTATGAGGAATCGACTTTGATTTTGTAAGTGTATGGAAATTAGCCAAATCGTCATCATCTCCATTTATGAAAAAATAAATTGACCAATCGGGGTGCTGACTAGATAAAACTTTTAAATTGTATCCTGCAATAATGCAATGTTGACAAGATGAACTAAAAAACCCAACGAGGTGTTTGCCTTTATTTAAGACAACTTTTGGATGTTCAATTTCGGGATTAGAATAAATTATCGAAAAATCCATTTTAAATTGTTGGTTTAACGACATATCATATTTGCTCGATTTATCGGAAATAGGATTAAGAATAAACGGCAATGACGTAGCAATTGCAAATCCAATTATTAAAACAATTTTTTCTGCCTTAAAATGAATGGATTTATTTTTAAAATAAAGGATAATTAGTAGCACTATAAGTACTACATTTTTAAGGATAGATTCAAGTGGATTCATTACCATAAATAATCCAAAGCAATTGCAATTCACGTTGTTTCCTTGAAATATCAATAAAATCAATAGATAAAATGAAAAAACAATCAGACTTAATCCCGAAATAACCGTAAAAAACTTTTTGCGTATGTTTAAAATTAAAAATAAGCCCATAAAAAACTCCGCTCCAATTATAAGTCGCGCAAAAATTGGAGCTAAGTGCCAATTTGAAAAACCAGTTTCAACAATTGCAATTTCTAGAATTTCAATGGGATTTAATTTTACCAATGCTGAAAAAACAAAAAAACAACCTATTATTGCCGATAGAATTCGAAAAAACAAAATTTTATTCTTCATAAAATTGATTTATATCCACAAAAATAGGAATTTATAGCTTTGGATTAACATTTTAAAACATTAGAAGGATTTAATCATTAAAAAATATTGTATTTTTGCACTTCATTTTTAATTTTAAAGTATAATGAAAAGAAAATTTTTATTTTTTATTGGTTTCATTTTTTCAATTATTATATTTATTTCTTGTTCAAAGTATAGTGTTTATCATTTAAACGAAGATGTTACATCAAAAATGTCTAATGGAATCATTTACAATTTGCCTCAAACTGCTTTTATTGTTGAAATTGATGTTGAAAAAAGCATAAAAATAAAAGGACCTTATGCCGAATTTGCCGAAAAGCTTCTCGGTTTAAAAAATGTTATACCATTTAATCAAACGGCTTTTGACATTCAAAACATTGGCATCAAAACAATGCTAATACCCGACACTTCACAATATTACATTATTAAAAGCAAATCGGGCTGTAAAAAAAACCGACACCGCTTTTCAAATTCGTTTTTCATGGGCGATAATTTGAATTTAATTGCAATGAATAAATCCATAGAATACGAAGCTCCTGACAATGATGTATTCCAAATTAAAACCACCTCACAAAACTATCCTAACTTGTTTAAACTTTATGCCGATGCTTCGCAAATTGAAAAAATCGACACCGTTTACGAAACTTTTAAATTAGACACCGTTGTAATGTCGAAACCTGTTATTAAACGAACATTAATAACTAAAACGCCACTACAACGTGCCGAAGAAGCTGCCGATTATATTTTAAAATTTCGTTTAAAACGATTCGAGCTAATGAGTGCTTATCAAGAAGTAGCATACTCAAAAGAGGCTTTTGAGTTTTTAACTTCCGAACTAGAAAAAACTGAAAATCAATATTTAAATTTATTTACTGGAATTACAATGACCGAAATAACTAAATATCAATTTTTGGTTATCCCAAAACATGAAAACAAAAATAGCAGCATAAAAATGTTTGGATTTTCAATAAATAGAGGAATAACAGACACTACCGATGAACAAAGTGAGATTTACTCATTGAATTTTAACTCATTGGCTCAATCTTCGGCAATCGACACGCTGCTAACCAAAAGCATCAAAAAAACCACTAAAAACGGGCTTTTTTATCGCATCCCCGAATCAAATAGAATATCTGTTTCTGTAAGTGGCGACATCATTCCTCAATACTATTATATGCCTATTCTCCAATTTGGAAGTATTCACTCGCTCCCTTCTTCCATTAAAAGCATAGTGCTAGATAAAAAAACAGGAAATATTAATTACATACGAAATCGTTGATAATCGTAATCAAAAAAATATTTATTTGTCAATTGTTAAATTTGAAACTATCTTTGCCCACAATAAAAAACAATAAAATTAATTATGGATAAGAATACAGTAATTGGATTAGTACTCATTTTTGGACTTTTTATAGGATTTAGTATTTGGAATGCACCTAGTGCAGAAGAAAAAGCTGCTCTGCAGAACAAACAAGACTCGATAGTTTTAGCTCAAAAAGAAGAAATTAGAATTAATGATTCTATCGCAAAAATTGAAAACAACAATATTAAGGATAGTTTAAAAATTGACAGCAATACAACAGTAGCTTCAAATCCTCAATCACAAAATGGAAGTTTTTCTAATGCTGCAATAAATACCGAATCGTTTACAACCGTTGAAAATAAATATACAAAATTCACTTTTTCTAATCTTGGTGGACGACTATCATCGGTTGAGCTTAAAGGAATAAAAACATACGATTCTAAGCCACTTTTACTTTTTAATGCCGACTCTAACTATTTTGGAGTTTCATTTTTTTCAAACAGCTTACTAATTGAATCTCAAAGACTTTATTTTGACATATCTACTAGTTATGACAATAAAAGCGAACCCAAAAACAACTTTGTTGTTAAGGATAAGGACAGCTTAATAGTTCATTGTCGTTTGTATCCTAACGGTGCTGATAGCCTTCAAGATACATCAAAATACATAGAATTTGCATATACCATTTATAGCGAAAACTACATGACTAAATTATCGTTGAATATTGTCAATATGAGAAACATAATTCAGGACAATACAACTTCAATGGAATTGACATGGAAATCTAAACTTCAACGATTAGAAAAAAGTTATAAAAATGAACATGAAAATACAACCATTTATTATAAGGATTCGGAAGATGTGGCTAATATCCCTGAGACTAAGAGTGAAAAGAAAAATTTCACAACTGGATTAAAATGGGTATCGTTTAAACAGCATTTTTTCAGTAGTACTTTAATTGCAACCGATCTTTTTGAAAGTGGCGAAATTGAAACTAAAGAAACTCCAAACAGCGATAAATTTTTAATGGAAATGAGAGCCAATTTGGTAATTCCAATTACTTCGTTGGATAAATCGGAATTTGACATGACCTGGTATTTTGGACCTAATAAATATTCCGTTTTGCGTAGTTATAATTTAGACTTAGAACGTCAAATTCCGCTTGGCTGGAGCTTTGCACCAATGGCATGGATTAACCGATTTGCTGTAATTCCTGTATTTAATTGGTTGGAAAATTATGGTTGGAATTATGGAATTATAATTTTGATTTTGACTATTTTATTAAAAATTGTTTTATTACCAATTGCATACAAAACCTATCTTTCCTCGGCTAAAATGAGATTATTGAAGCCCGAAATTGAGGAAATTTCAAAAAGATATCCCAAGACTGAAGATGCCATGAAAAAACAACAAGCCACCATGGCACTCCAAAAAAAAGCTGGAGTTAATCCAATGGCTGGTTGCATTCCAATGTTGTTACAATTGCCCATTTTATTAGCATTATTTCGCTTTTTCCCTGCTGCGTTTGAACTTCGTCAACAATCGTTTCTTTGGGCAGACGATCTTTCAGCATACGATTCAATCTATAATTTACCTTTTGATGTGCCTTTTTATGGTGACCATGTAAGTTTATTTACAATATTAATGACTGCGGCAACTTTGCTTTATACAAAACTAAACAACGACATGATGAATACCGGAGCTCAGAACATGAAAGCGATGAAAATCATGATGTACGTTATGCCAGTAATGTTCTTAGGAATTTTCAACAACTATGCTGCTGGATTAAGCTATTATTACTTCTTAGTAAACGTTATCACTTTCTTACAAATGTTTATTTTCCGTTATGTTGTTAACGAAGACAAACTTCACAAACAAATTGAAGCCAACAAACTAAAACCTGTTAAAAAATCATCTTGGGCAAAACGTTTAGAAGATATGCAAAAAGTACAACAACAAAATACTAAGCGTAAATAAACTAAGTGTTTGTTTTGAATACAAATGCAAGTAAGCAAAGGATTTCATTTCAATCTTTTACAAAACTCTATTATTGGTATCAAGTCGAAAACTAAACGAAGCAATCATCCAGATTCGCCACGGCGAAGTTGAAGGAGACTGCGGATGCTTCGACTTCGCCGTGGCGAATCAGCATGACCAAGCTCAGTATGACCAAGCGGAAGGTTAAAATACTTGCCCTAGTATTACATTAAGCTCGGATTTGTAATCCTATCAAACGGAGATTCCGAACGAAACGCAGTGTAGTGAGGAATCTAAAAAAAAATTCAGACTATTTTCTAAATGGAATTGGTGTAATTTAAGTCCTAAATTTCGTATTTGGCAGATTTAAAAATCTAATTGCTTTTTAATTTACCCAAATATACTTTGTCGGCAGCATGAATATAAACGGTAATAGATCCTTGATTGCCATTAGTTAAGGTAACAAAAACCACCGCAAACGACCATATATCCTTATACGTTGTTTCATAAATTTCCGCATCTTTAATAGGCGTTATTACAATGGCTTTTTCTTCAGGTTTCAGCGATTTCCAAGCTATTTCTCGATATTGCTGCTTGGACTCTTCATCGCTTGGCTCCTTAGTGCAACTTGAAAAGAAAGGAATGATAGCCAAAAAAAAGATTACAAAATTTTTCATGGTGTATATTCTAATCATGAAATTGAATTTTCTTTAACTAGATTTCAGAAAATCAATTTCGATTTGAAAACAAATATACTAATTTAATTTTTAAAGGACTTAATCGAAATGTGAAATCTTTTATTTTAGAACACTATTGTCCGATAAAATAAATAAATTTTGCTTTGGGTGTATATTACTTCAATCAATTTTTGCCTCAATCCTAAAGGATGAATTGATTTTCAGCAATTTACACCATTGAGGGCATAATGGTGCTAACATAACATATTAAATATATTTTCTGTGTGCTCCCTTTTTTGTTCTTCGAGGATAATGCCTGTCTGGCTTCTTTTTAATGACGTTTTTAATGATTTTCAATTCCAACTTTTTCATATCTACCCGTAGACCATCTTTTGTAAACTCGACCTTTTCTGTCCATAAAAACATCCTTATTGTTCTCAAAGAATTCTTGAATGATATCTGTTTTGGGAAAAAAAACAGTCCCTTTAGTTGACTGAATTATTAATTTCCTTACCAGATTATATCCTATAAATGCGGAGATTAGCTCCTTTTTTACAATATCATCGGTTTTTCCTCTCAATACATTTATATCCATGATGTTTTTCACTTCTCTAATTGTTATTTCGATATCCCAACGAGTAAAATACTTAATTATTATTTCACTTTTTTCAATGTCTTTACGTAATAATGTAGTGTAAATAACCATTTGCGTTGAACCGTCTGGAGATAGAAATGATAGTCGCCTTAGCAAGATTGTACTTGGCAGGACTTCATCTTTAGAAAGCCATTTTGGGTGACTGGTTTTTTTAATTTCAACAATTTCATCTCCTTCTGCAATTTCTTCTATTACCTTGTAAGCTTTTACTCTTTTGCCTGATACAATCAATTCTATTTTATTTTTTATTGCTAATGAAAAAATTGCGAACGAGTTATATAAATCATCTGCTAACAAAATACTTCTTTCTGGAATGCCAGATATTAGTTGGCTTATTAATAATAATTCAGAGGTGTGTCTATCTGAAATTGCATAGCTATAAACACAACCAGTACCTTGTTCTGTAATAGCTTGAATTAGAGCTTGCGGATAGCTTGCAACATTCTCCTTGCCATTATGTTTTACATCATATATTTTTCGTAGCTCTGGTGTGTCTTGCATTTGAACATAGGTTCCATCTGTGATAAAAGTATTCATTCCATGCCATGATTTTTTAGGGCTTTCTGTTAAAGCTGTTTTTTTAAATATTTCAGAAAGTAGTTTAAAATCTATTCGTTTGCGGGCTTTTGAGTAAGCGGCTGTATTGCAAGACACCTCTGAGATTTTACTTTTTGGGATATTGAGCTTATATTTCTTTTTAGGACCTCGTCTCGTTACTTTGTTTAATAAATCTACTTTTTTATCTTCTTCAATTGAAGATTTGGCTTGATTAATTATGCGATTTGATTGATTCTCAAAAACACGATTAAATATCAAAGTTGAATTTTTAAGTGTTTTGTCTGATTGTGTAGCAGAATAAACCATTGTTAAAACAGTATTCTCACAATTGTAAATTCGATCTCTATATCCCGATGTGTCATACTCTTCTATGGTTTCAAAAGGAAAAACACTATATAGTCCTTGTAAATAGTCGGTTCTTAAATACTCTCTTAATTGGCAACTTTTTTCTAAAGATTGATTTGGTGTCATATTTTTGGATTTTAAAATTTATCCAAAGATAGTATTTATTTCTTTATGTTAGCACCATTATTGAGGGCAGGGGCAATAAATTGCGGAAAATCCATATTTTTAAAATACACAAAAACAAACCCTACCTTCCTTCATTTTACCTATTAGCTTATTATACAACATCATACAACAGATGTCAAAATTTATATCGGACAACAGTGATTTTAGAAATTTAATTCCACCATTTATGTTGAATAAATTTTTCATCTAAATTAACGATATCTCCAATAATGGGAGTAAGAATAGATGTTTTAAATTTCTCAGATTCTCTAATAACTCTATTAATGGATTCATCCCAAGGGTGTTTAGCCAAAGCAAACTTTCCCCAGTGACCCGGAATAAACCAAACTGCTTTTAAATCTATAATCGACTGAACTACCTCTTCGGGAAAGTGATGAACTAAGGGCCACTTATAATTGTATTGTCCACACTCCATTATAGCTAAATCAAATGGACCGAATTTATCACCAATTTCTTTATAATGATAATCTCGTCCCGAATCGCCATTAATAAAAATAGTTTTACTTGGAGTTTTAAGCACAAACGATGTCCAAAGTATTTGGTTTCGTTTAAATAATCTTCCCGAAAAATGGCGAGCTGGCACAGCAGTAATTTCAAACCCATTCTCTAAAGTCAACTTTTCGTTCCAGTCCAATTCATTTATTAAATTTTGATTGAATTTCCAATGCTCTAAATGAGCACCAGTTACAAGTCCGGTAATAATCGTTTTAATTTTTGGGTGAAGTTGTATTAAGGTTTTATAATCTAAATGATCCCAATGATTGTGGGTGATTATCAAATAATCAATTTCAGGAAAATCGTCCGCTGAATACGGATTGCTTCCTTTAAAATTTTTTATAGTAAACCAAAACGGAGATGCATGTCCGCTTAAAATTGGATCGATTAAAAAGCTTTTTCCATCCATTTGTAAATAATAGGACGAATGACCTAACCAAATGATAAAATTTTCATTTATATCCCGAATTTTTAAATCTTTTTTTTGAGATGGAACAACAAAATTAGGTTTAATATTATCCACTTTTGAAAACATCGTTTCTTTCATCATTGCTTGCCAGGTAACACCTTCGGCAAACATCCTAGTAGGCGAAAGATTTACAAATTGTCCATTTTTATAATTTGTCGATTTTTGAATTCGAAGCAATCAATTTCCGTTTGGGAGCTTGCCGAATTTTGGATGTTTTAAAATAAAAAACAAAAATAATATCCATAAAATAAATAGTGCAATTATCAAGTACATGTTGAATTATTAGAATGTCCAGAAAAACAATTTAATGATTCATATTGTTCATTGCTTTGCTTTAATTATTAGTGTAATACACTATTTTAGTAAAGCTCCTTTAATCTTCAAATAGATATATTTACGAATTGCAAATAAGCTGTAAAAATACAGTTTTTAACCTTTGATTGTTGATTAAATATAATTTAAGGCACATCTTGATAGAAATAAAAAAGTATTTTTGTGGAAAATAGAATACATGAGCGAATTGGATCAAAATTTACCTGTTGAAGAACTACCTGAAAATGAAGAAACATATTCCAATGGCGATGATTTGCATAAAATACTGCATATCGACAGCATGTTCGAGAATTGGTTTTTAGAATACGCATCCTATACCATTCTTGACAGAGCTGTTCCCGAAATTAGAGACGGCTTAAAACCTGTTCAGCGACGAATATTACATTCGATGTTTGAGCTAGAAGATGGACGCTATAATAAAGTTGCCAACATTATCGGCAACACCATGAAATATCACCCACATGGCGATGCTTCTATTGGAGATGCATTAGTCCAACTTGGGCAAAAAGAACTATTAATTGACCAACAAGGAAACTGGGGCAATATTTTAACTGGAGATAGATCCGCAGCTCCTAGATATATTGAAGCACGTTTGTCAAAATTCGCTTTAGATGTTGTTTTTAATCCTAAAACTACTGCATGGAAACAATCGTACGATGGACGAAATAAAGAGCCCATTGTGTTGCCCATGAAATTCCCTTTGTTATTAGCTCAAGGAGGTGAAGGAATTGCGGTAGTTTTGGCTTCTAAAATATTACCACACAACTTTAATGAGCTGATAGATGCTTCCATAGCTGTTTTAAAAAATAAACCATTTGAATTATTCCCCGATTTTATTACCGGCGGAATGATTGACGTAGCTCGATATAATGACGGCTTAAGAGGCGGTAAAGTTAGAGTTAGAGCAAAAATATCGAGCTTGGATAAAAAAACTTTAATTGTTACCGAAATTCCTTTTACCACAACCACATCAAGCCTTATCGAATCGGTTATTCAAGCCAATGACAAAGGAAAAATCAAAATTCGGAAAATCGATGATAATACTTCGGAAAATGTTGAAATATTAATACACTTAACTTCTGGTGTTTCGCCCGATCAAACCATTGACGCATTATATGCATTTACCGATTGTGAAGTATCCATATCGCCAAACTCCTGCGTTATAAAAGAAGGCAAACCAAACTTTATGTCTATGTCGGATATTCTTCGAGAATCGGTTGCCAACACTACTAATCTTCTGAAGTTAGAATTAGAAATTAGATTGAAGGAACTACAAGATCAGTGGCATAATTCATCTTTGGAGAAGATTTTTATTGAAAAGAAAATTTATCGCGATATTGAAGAATGCGAAACTTGGGAAGCTGTTATTGAAGCCATAGGTAAAGGACTTGAACCATATAAAAAATTATTTTATCGCGAAATTGTTCGAGACGATATAACACGATTAACGGAAATAAAAATTAAACGAATATCAAAATTTGATGCTTTTAAAGCCGATGAATACATAAAAGGGCTTGAATTTGATATTGAAGAAGTTAAAGCACACCTCGAAAACCTAATCGATTATGCCATAAATTATTACCATCAAATTCAAAAGAAACATGGTAAAGGTCGTGAGCGTAAAACCGAAATTCGTAATTTTGAAAATATTGAAGCTCAAATGGTTGCAGTTGCAAACCAAAAACTATATGTAAACAGAGCGGAAGGTTTTATCGGCTATGGATTAAAAAAAGACGAATTTGTGTGCGACTGTTCGGATATTGACGACATTATTGTGTTTAGAGCCGATGGAGTTTGCAAGGTGGTTAATATTAATGACAAAGTATTTGTTGGTCCAGACATCGTTCATGTGGATGTATTTAAACGCAATGATGAAAGAACAATTTACAACATGGTTTATTCCGATGGACCGTCTGGCAGTGCAATGATTAAGCGTTTTGCCGTAATGGGAGTTAACCGCGAAAAAGAATACGATTTAACCAAAGGCAAAAAAGGATCGAAAGTTTTATATTTCTCGGCAAATCCAAACGGAGAATCGGAAATAATACGAGTTTTCCTGAAACCTCGTCCTAAACTAAAAAAACTAAAATTTGATTTCAATTTTGCCAACTTAACAATCAAAGGGCGTAATTCGATTGGAAATATTTTAAGTAAAAATCCAGTTAAAAAAATCGAATTAATCGAAAAAGGAAGCTCTACCCTATCGGCTATCGAAGTTTGGTTTGACGAAATTGTAATGCGACTAAATACGGATAGTAGAGGAGTTAGCTTGGGTAAATTTATTGGCGATGACCGAATTTTAGCAATCTATAAAAATGGCTCCTACAAATCCTCTCCTTTTGACATTTCGAACCATTACGATAACGGACTGCAATATATCCAAAAACTGGACGATTCAATCCCAATTAGCATTATTTATAAAGAAATTGACACCCAGAAAGTATTTATAAAACGATTTTTACCCGAAATAAACGACCGATTAAATCTTATATTATTGGATGATTCAAATTTGCAATTAATTGAAATTGATATTGCAAAACATCCTCGTTTGGAATATAAATTTGAGAACAAAAAAGGCGAAATATTTGAAGAAGTTTTGATTATCGAGGAATTTGTTGAAATAATGAGTGCAAAGGCTAAAGGAAAAAGAATTCCAGAAAACATCATCAAAACCATTAAATTTATTGAGCCATTGGAAGTTGAAGAAGAAGTTGTGGAAGAAAATTCCGACGATTCGGATAACGAAGAAATAGAAATTGATGCAGAAGTTGAAGAATTATGGGAAAAAGCCGATGTTGTATCGCCTACAAAACCAAGTTCGACAAACAAAAGCAACGACGATGATGATGTAATACAAATGTCCTTATTTGAATAATTTATAAAAACATAAATATTATGATGGATGGAGTAAAAGTTGTAGAATTGGTTTGCTTATACCACCAATTTTTTTCGGAAACAGGTAGCGATGACATAAAAAAGTTTTCTTCATGGGCTGCTAAAAATGTGTCATTAAACCCAGCAGAGGAACAAAGCATGTCCGAAAAAGACTTAAATGCTTTTTTACTCGACATGTTATTTCGCATTTCAAAGTTTCAACGTTTGTATAGCAAACATTTTTTTCAAGATTTTAATGTTAAAACAACGGAAGAGTTTTACTTTTTAAAAACTATTTCCAAACTTAACAATCCTGCCAAATCGGACGTTTACGTGGACAATGTGGTGGAATTAACCACCGGAACAAAAATCATGAAACGACTGGTGGAACTAAATATGGTGAAAGAAATGGAAGATCCATTAGATAAACGTATTAAACGAGTTAAGCTAACTCCCAAAGGAAAAAAAGAAATAGATGAAATCAACAAACGTTTTCATAATATTGACGATGAAAAATTGGGATATATTGCAAAAGATCAAAAAGACATTTTTTTAGAGCTTTTAAATAGTATTAATCAATATCATACCGAAATATATACCCGCAATCCCGAAAATTACGGCAAAGGAAACTATGATGTTTTTTAGGGAATCGATGAAAAAGTAAATTTTCGATTTGCAGAACCAAAAAAACGATGTATATTTGCAATCCAAATTTGAATTATTTATTCAAATAAAGTTTCTTTAAAAAATCGGGGTGTGGCGCAGTTGGCTAGCGTACTTGCATGGGGTGCAAGGGGTCGGAAGTTCGAGTCTTCTCACCCCGACAAATCAAAATCCCTTTCACTTTGTGAAAGGGATTTTGATTTTTGCTCCCAAAATGGAAGTCCGCCGACTAAAGGGAGGCAATCTTCTCACCCCAACAAAAAAAAAACCTTACCCACTGGACTTACATAAAGCTAAAGTGTAATTTCATTAGTGGATCGAGCTTCTATGATTTAGCTATTTTTCGCTTATTCCTGCTTAAAATCAGGTCTTCTGAATTATTTGTTAACCAGGAACAGAAGGAACTTCAATTTTTAGGTCTCCTGTCCCTTTGGCAAACGTAATATTTAAAAAAACTGTTCTTTCCTTTTGAGATATTGAATTCAAGTATTCAAACTTTTTCATTCCCATATTGCCGATTAGGTCGTCGTACAGTTTATCAATTTTACATTCCCTAATTTCAATTACAATACTTATAGAAATATCTGAGAAGAACTTAAAATCAACAATGTCACCGTACTTAGAAACTATACTTTGTATTTCAGTTATACCTTCGTGTCTTTCGTCATTGCAGTATCCTTCTAAAAAAATATTACCCATTTTACGTTATCTTTGACAAATTTCTTTAATTCAATATTTGCGATAGCCTTACCTCTAAATTGTTTACACATCCATCTTAATCTATTGTCAAATACTCAATTCATCTTCAAATATATAAATGTTTTCATTATAAATTAAAATAACAATGTTTTTTATTGTTCGTATTTACGCATCAAAATGTTTCCCGACTTGCCACAAATAATATAATGTGGACCACCACCAATCATTTGCGGATTAGATAAATTATAATCTACACACCAATTCATATCTTTTAATTCAGCTTTAATATTATAAATTGCTAAGTCTCTATAGTCTTTCTGAGCATCCTTTTGTGCGATTATCAAAGCCGCTTCTTTGCTAATTAAAAAATTATTTTTAATCGAATAATTTTTAATTCCAAGAATAATTTTGCACCAATTTTCTTTTCTTGCTAAAATGCTTTTATTCGTTTCCAAAACCGAGTAATAGGCTGATATTTGGCATGGATTATTTTCGTTTGAAACAAAATATGCAGGTATTTTGTCTTCATCGAATTTGTCAATTATAATAATGTGATTGTAATTTTGAAAATCAATTAATGCAAGAGTTTTATTTTCAAAAAATATTTGATTAGACAAGGTATTAGTATCTGCAATTAATCCGGCTTTGTATAGCTTTGTTTGAATGCCATTTTTTAGAATAAAGTTTTTTACTGAATCAAAATTATCAATTGTCAGGCATTCCTCATTATTATTAACCTCAACGAAATTCGTTGAATTAGCCAATTTATTAGTGCATTTGCATAAAGTCAATGGCAAGCATATTAAGGTAAAAATCATGCATTGTTTTAAACGTTTCATCTTTTCGTTTTTAGGTGATAACTGTTAGAATTATGGATTAAAAATAATAAAATTATTTGAGACGGTAATGAATGTCAATAATTTTTCTGTCGGGTTTGTTTTTAAAATCAAGTTAAACATCTCTTTTCATTTTCCAATCACCTTCGGTTTTAACTTGTGCAAAAATCACACAAGTTGAATCTCAGTATCCTTGTTGGTGAAAACACCAACAAGGGCGTGAATAATGATTATTTCAACTAATACCAATTACTTATATAAAGAGGACAAAAAACCTTTAACTATTAATATTTCATAAGTTATAAAGTGTTTTTTACTACACAAATCCTTCATGTATTTCAATACAAGCATTCAATCGTTTTGCCAAAAATTCATTTCCATCTTGTAACTCATTAAAAATCACCTGTGCCTCAATTCTGTATTTTATTTTTTTCTCCGTATTCCAATCTGGCGGAGGTGGTTGAAGATTTGTTATCCGGTCAGCAAGTTTAACCGCCCAAACTTCCTTCTGCATTTGCTTAATTCTCTTTAAACAGTCTGGCATTTGGATTTCTTTTGGCAATAATTCATTTTTTGTCAATGCCAAAACAGCGTTTGCGATTTCGAACCCAAAAATATTTTTTAATTCATCAAAACTCGTTGCGGTATCTTCCATCGTATCATGAAGTAATGCGACTTGAATTGCAAAACCCAAATTAAAATCATCCGTATGTGCCGAAGCAATTAAAATTTCCATTGCAACATTGCTTAAATGCACCACATAAGGGAGGTTTGTTCCAGAAACTTTTTGATCCTTTTCTAAATGTTTGCTTGTTGCAAATTTTATGGTCGTTTGGTAAAGCGATTGTGTTTCCATTTTTCTAACTTACTGTTCTTAATAAATATTTTTTATAAACTTCTCTGATATAATATATTGCA
Source organism: Bacteroidales bacterium (assembly GCA_038210985.1). Taxonomy (GTDB): domain Bacteria; phylum Bacteroidota; class Bacteroidia; order Bacteroidales; family WCHB1-69; genus JAQUGA01. The sequence goes on along the minus strand of JBBQWB010000062.1, from coordinate 162 downwards.
AATAACCCTAAGATATGTTTCCCTAATCTGTTTGAAACTATCGATGAACCTACTGCAGGTTTTTTTTGACTTTAAATTTCATTTTTTAATAGTTTCCAAATCGTTTTCCTCACCTATCTTTAAGTACGTTTATACTTTGATATGTGCTTTTTAAGTTTCCAC
>JBBQWB010000061.1:0-18182 GCA_038210985.1 Bacteroidales bacterium | reverse complement strand
ATGGACAAATTTTTCAATTGATAGTGTTTTTTTTATTAATGTCAAAGTCCTAACGGACTATCAAATTATTGCCCGTAGGGCATTAATCTCAATAAAAACTTCTTGTTTTATGTAAAAAACTTCCACGTAGTGGATTAACAGCCTGATTCCTATGGTAAGCTGCAAATTATCACGCTGTCATTAAACCTTTATTTCCAAATTTTTGTATGAAGTCTCGGAATGACAATTGTTTTCGATTTTCAGGGAGGAAAAAGGGAATTGCGGCTGTCATTCCTCTTCGCCTGCTGGCGAAGAGGAATCTCTTTTATTTTCTATGACTCAATCAAGAAATTATTTGTCGATTTTTTGCAAATCCGAACAAGCTCTTTATAAATAGACAATGTTTTTTTATTGGTCTTCAATAGTTTTAAAGATGTAAATCCAAATCGTTTAACGAATAAATCATGTGATTTAAGGTTTTATTGATTTCTGTCATGTATTCGTTCACTGCTTTCACGCTGCCAGGAAGAGTAAAAATCAATGTTTTTCCAATTGTTCCTGCAATGCTGCGACTTAAAAGTGCTGCTGATTTTTCGGCTCCATATTTTAAACGAATATAATCCATAATTCCTGGGATTTCCTTATCGAGCATTGGTTTAATAACTTCAGGGGTGATATCGCGGGAAGAAATTCCAGTGCCGCCAGTAGTAAAAATAATATCGAAATTTTCTTTAGTTAATGAATTAATAGTGTTTTGTAATAAACTTTCAGAATCGGGTAGGATAGTGGTTTTAAATTCACTTTTCATTCTGTTTTTGTCAAAATGTTCCTCGAGCATACTTTTTATTATTGGTCCACTTTTATCTGGATAAATGCCTTCAGAAGCACGGTCGCTCAATGTAATAATACCAACTTTAAAAATTTTAGGTATGTATTCAAATTCATCGTTCGCTTGTAAATTTCCTCCACAAATAACTTTTGCAAAAATTCCTTCTTTTGGCATTACGCAATTGCCTACTTCGCGGTAAATAGCACATGAATCTCCATGACATTTTTTGCCGATTTGAGTTACTTCAAGAGTTATTTTTTTGCCAACAAAGCGGTCGAGAGGAGTACATTCATATAACAACAATCCTTCGGTGGTGATATTTTCGGCAAATTCGCCGTGGGCTATCGGACGACCGGCTTGTTGTTCAAACTTTTTCACGCTTTCTATTCCAAGCAAGCTTAATTGACGATGCCAATGACCACTATGGGCGTCGTTTTTTACTCCAATATCGGATAATTCAATTTGAGGAACAGCTTTTTTTATGGTTCCTTTTTCTTCGGATATATTTACAGAAATTACTTTTATTTTCATGTTATTAATTTTTTAAAGCTGAGTTCATACTTTCATTTCATTTTTTCTTTGCGTTTTTTTGCGGTTAATCTTTTATTTTTGACTAGCTAATTTTAAAGCAGATATTTCCGCTGAGCAATCCAAAAAAACTTGGTTGTCCTTATATATCTTATATGGTAAAAAAGTTTAAGAGCTAAGGTGTTATTGCACAGTGTGATTTTTATTAAATATCGGTTTTTGTTTTTTCAATAAGTTTAATGTTTTTAATTATCATGTTTTTGTTGATGGCTTTACACATATCGTAAATGGTTAATAATGCAACCGAAACTGCCGTTAAAGCCTCCATTTCAATGCCTGTTTGACCAATACATTTTGCGAAACTTTGTATAAAAACTCCATTTTCTTTCAACTCGGTTTTAACTTCAATTTTGGAAATTGGAAGCGGATGACAGAGTGGAATCAATGTTGAAGTTTGCTTTGCAGCTTGAATTCCTGCAATTTCAGCCACTGTTAAAACATCCCCCTTTTTCATCAAATTTTCTTTAATCTTCTGAATAGTTTCAGGATGAAGTTCAATAAAACCTTCGGCTTTAGCAGTTCGAGTTTGAGCTGGTTTGTTGCTAACATCCACCATGTTGGCTTTCCCTTCGAAATTTATATGCGAAAAATCGTTCATAAATTAACCTCCAATATTGTTGAATTCGTTTAAATGATTTACCGTGCCACAAGCAGGTTTATTTTGGATTGCCTGAAAAATGGCTTCTTTAATCCCAAGTTGTTTAATGTCAAATTCCATATCGTTAAACAAACAAGGTTTTATTTTTCCAGTAGCCGTTAATCGTAATCGATTGCATGTTTTACAATCTCCGCCCGTTCCACCTTCCACCACTTCAAAATAACCAGTTTTTAAATCCATTTCATGTATGTAACGAATTTGTAGTCCGTTTTGTTTGCAAAACTCCGTTACAGCTTTGGCATCGGGTTCCTGATTGTTGTTTTTAAGGACACAGTTTATTTTGATAGGATTAAAACCAGCTTTTTTAGCTGCAAAAATTCCATTCATTACATCTTCCAAATTTCCACCTCGAGTAATCTCAGAATATTTTTTTGCATCCAATGTGTCCAACGAAATATTTACTCTTTTTATTCCGTTTTTGAACAAATCTTCAGCAAAAGTGGACAAGAGAATCCCATTGGTGGTTAAGTTAAAATCGGTAATTCCTTCAACTTCCGAAATCATTTTTACCAAATTGAGGATTCCTTTTCTTACCAATGGTTCGCCACCAGTTAAACGGATTTTTGTAATGCCAAATTCAACGGCTGTTTTTACGGTTTCCACAATTTGTTCAAACGATATAATTTCGCTGTGATTGAGTAATTCTACCCCATCTACTGGAATGCAATATACACATCGTAAATTGCAACGATCGGTAACCGAAATTCTTAAATAGTTAATGTTTCTATTATATGAGTCGTGCATGGACTAAATCTCCTTTGTTAATTTCGCCAATGTCGATTTCGACGGACATAATGGCGTTGGCGTTAATGTATGCATTGATATGAGCCGAACCATTGTATTCAACAGGCATTGCAATTCCCTGTGAATTGATGAAAATTGGTAGCCAAGCTTTTCGTTCCGTTTTTTTACGATGATAGGATGTTCCATAAGGAATCTGTATCTCTTTTGCTTGAAAATTATGTGAGAGTAGTCTGTAATATAATGGTTTAACCAATAATTCAAGTTGAATAAACGATGAAACTGGATTTCCAGGAAGTCCGAAAATATAAATATTGCCTTTTTTTGCAAATAAAGTTGGTCGCCCTGGTTGAACTGCGATGCTTTTAAATTTAATGTCGAAGCCACATTTGATAATAGCATCTGGAACAAAATCGAAATCGCCTGCAGAAACACCGCCAGAAAGTAAAATAATATTACATGATTTTGAAGCCGCTTCAATTTTTTCTATGGTAGATTCCAAGGTGTCTTCGGCAATTCCATAATATTCGGTAATTGCTCCAATTTCTTGCGACTGAGCAATAATTTGATACGCATTGCTATTGCGAATTTTTCCAACAGAAAGTTTTTCGTTTGGCTCAACTAGTTCATTTCCGGTCGAAATTACTCCAACTTTTAATTGTTTCACAACCTCAATGTCGAGCAATCCAGCAGTTGCAAAAACTGGAATATTAGCAGGTTTTATCAGGATTCCTTTGGAAAGAAGAATATCGCCTTTTCTGAAATCTTCGCCCTTTAAACAAATATTGCTTGATGTTTTATCTTTTGTAAAAACAACTTGATTATTTCCGTCTAGATTTGTGTATTCTATCATTATAACAGTATCTGCTCCGTTTGGAATTGGAGCTCCTGTCATTATTTTGCTGCATGTTCCATTTGTAATAGTTTTGCTTGGATTTACTCCAGCAGCAATGGTTTCAAGTATTTCCATTGGATATTTAATATCCAAAATTTTACATGCATAACCATCCATTGCCGATTTATCGAAAGGAGGCATGTCGATGTCCGAAACAATATCCATCGCTAAAATCCGATTCAAAGCCTTGCTAATTGAAACCTTTTCGGTGCTCGAAATTGGTACTGATTCTTCTAAAATAATGGATAATGCTTTTTCCTGTGTTATCATAAAAAAAATATTTACATTGATGCATTTGCTTCACAATATCCGATGACCATGCCGAAAATGTGAGCAATTTCTTTGTTTTTAGTGCTTAGCGACTGATAAATATTCATTAGCGAATCGTTTTCTAAAATCAACGCATGACTAATGGGGAAGTTAATGTCGAATATCCAGCTTATTTTAAGTATTTTAAAGTCGTTAAGTGTTTTGATGTCGGCAAAGTTAACCATTTGAAAGTTAGCGAATGAATTTAATACATTTTCAGAGATGAACGGTTCATCGGGCATGTCTAATTCAATGGCTGCTTTAATTTTATTTTCGGGCGAAGCATACAGTTCGGCAATCGAATTTAAAATATCAATTTTATCCGAATCTCGAAGTATTTGAGCTGTTACTTGGGTAATTTCGTTTGTAAAAGGATTGAAATTCATTTTATTGTGAACCGAAATTGCATCTAAAATAATCGATTGACTTTCGATATCAATTGACTTTAAAAAGTCTTCATTTTTAATAATTTCGACTGCTTTTGTGCCATGATCGAATGATTTGGAATCTACAAAAGTATTATATTGTTTCATTTGCTCAAATCGGGCGATGTCGTGTAAAAGTCCGGCTATCCGAGAGTGTTTTTGAGGGGTTTCATTTTTAAAGATAAACAATGAAATGTTATTTGCAATTGTTGCAACGTTTTCGGAATGTTTTAGTTTAAAAAGTAAAGCCTCTCTAATTCGAGCATCTTCGATTTCGATAAAAGGTTTGCAATATTGATGAAATTGAGATTGTATTTCTGTAAAGTTCATAGTTTTTTAATTTCTATGCAAAAATAAGAGTTTTATTGGCTAAAGCCATCTTGTTGAAAAAATAACAATTTTTTAAACTTAAATTTGGTTTGATATGCTTGACGACCAAATTGATTAGTAGATTAGCAAATTAGTTGGTAAGTTGACAAGTTAATAAGTTGATAAATTGATTAGCAGATTAGCAAATTAAAGCGTCTCGTTCGCCGCGGCGAACGCTCGGCGACCAGAAAGATTAGTAGATTAGCAGATTAGCACATCACCACATCCTCACATCAGCTAATCCTCACATCCTCACGCCCTCAAATCCTCACATCCTCACATCCTCACATCATTTTACCGATGCATTCCCATTACATAATATTGTAACAAGCCCATCATTTCCATAATTAGGGCAATGCCAGCATGTAACAAAACTCCGCCCCAAATATGTCGGGTTGAATAAGCCAAGACTCCCAAGAGATAACCACCAAAAAATGAACTGATGGTTTCGCCAAGTGGTTTGCCAAAATGCAAAAAGACATAAATTGAAACCATTGGCAAAATAGCATCTTTTCCTAAAAGTGCTACCATGCCAATTACCAATGCCCCACGGAACATCCATTCGGTCATGGCGAAATCGAGGATATAAACCGATTCAAAAGCACTGGTGCTCAACCACGAAGGCATAAGTGTCATCGATTCGAATTGCCAAACTCTAAATCGGGGATAGGCTTGAATAAAATCGGGAGTAAAGGATGTTGCAATAATTAACGGAGCAACAAGTGCTAATAAAAGTAAATATGTTTTGCCATTTCCAAATTTTAAATTCAAGCCATAGATGCCTTCTGTAGTTTTGTCGTAAATTTTAGCCATTAATATAAAAGGCAAAGTATATACTGTCAGGCACTTAAGTTGTGTAAGTATTTTTGTGATATAAATTCGACTTTGATGGTCATGGATTCCTTCAAACCACTTATAGTCGAAACGAAAGCCGGATGTGATGCTAATTAAACCAATAAATAAAAGAATTTTTATCCAAAATTCGGTAGATTTTAGTTTATAAAGTTTTTGGGTAAAATATAATTTTGGAATAGCTACAATAAACCACGATAAAGAGTAGAATAAAAAAAATCGAAAACAAACGATAAATGTTTTGTCGTTGCTATATATGTAATTGCTCTGAAACTTAAACGAATAGTTTATAGTAATTGCGATGCCAATAAAAATTGTAGCCCAAATGTATGATTTTGCGTCAAAGTCTTCCTTAAAAAAAGAGTACAATTGTTTTACGAGTGTTTTCATTTAAAATTTTTAAGCCACAAATCTAATAGAAAAAAAAGAAAGTATTAATTATTATTCACTATTGTCCGATAAATTTTCAATATTTTTTGCCCTTTAATTCTCCGCTAGCTAGCAAAGAATTATTGAAAATACGATTCTAACTATTTGATATTCAGAACCTCCCTTTAGCGTTGGGGCAGAAGTGTTGAAAATTAAGTAGGAATCTAATTCATAAAAAACCAAGCTATCAAAAAAACTCATGCTGTTAAAATACTGAATATCTGAATATTGCATAATTATTATTAGTTTTTATCGGACAACAGTGATTGTTATTATTTAGTTTAACGTTTTTGTTATGATTGCGAAATATATTATAGTTGTAAGGTGTTTAAAATGTGGGTTTTTCGAGTTATCGAAAATAATTTTATTATAAAAAGTCGTTGATTTTTTTGCAAGCAAGTTTTTTTTGCTTATTATTGCTCTCTGAAACATTCGACAATTTAAAAACATGTGTATGAAAAATACTTACATTTCAATCTTTTTGTTTTTATTAATCATAGGTAATACAGCTAAATCTCAGGTTTCCAGTTGGGATACATTAAGTTTTCAGCCGTTAAAAGCAAAAGCCGATTATGATAAAAACTTTAATCCGGTTGATTTTAATCCAGCAATTTTAAAATCATGTGTGTTGGATTTTGTAAATTATATCCGAACTACTAATCCTTCAGGTGGAAAAGCTGGGGTTGTAATAGTTGAGCAAATTCTTGATTCAGCGGCAGTGTTACAAGCCGATTACATGGCTTATACAGAGTCCAAAACATTGGAGAATAAGGGTATGTATAGCACGACATATCGAAGGGTAAAGGTGTTTGGTGGTACTCAATTTGTCGATGAAGTTGTGTCTCGTACGAAAGCTTCCGATGCACAAAAGAAATATTCGTATTTTGATATGGTAAAATCTATGTTATTGCCAGTTTTGAATAATAAAAAGAGCTCTCAGATAATATTAGATAGAAGATTTTCGAAAGTTGGTATCGCATTCGCATTTGATGAAAATAAACGAAATATTTATTTTTCGATTGTTTTAGGTAACGATCGTACACTAAATCCAGCTTCAACCCGAAGAAATGATTTAACCACAAAATTTACAACTAAAAAATATGGTTTAAAAAGTGCCGATAAAAGAAAATGTAAACGATGTGAAGCTCAACGTAATTTAGAATCTTGGCACGAAGGATTAAAAGTTGAGAATGGTGAAATTATTTTCGAATATGATAATACTCGTAATTTCAGAAGAGTTGTTGGACGTAAAAAAGATGGTTTAGCAGTAGATATTGTTATGCGTGAGCAATATAAATGTGGCGACGATAATATTGTTGACAACAATCGAGTAAACCGAGGTGTAATGGTAAAACGAGTTTTTGCAAAGAAAATAATTAAGAAAAATCTTATTACCGAAAAAAAATCAAAACGACTTAAAATAAGTTTTGGAGAGATTCCATCTGAAGTTACAGGTGATTATGAATTAAATTTAATTGTTATTAAAGAAAAAAGTGTTTGTCGCTCTTTGCAAAAAATATATATCGAAAACTCACCAGTTGACTATGTTGAGAAATTGCGTTTTATGTCTGACACAAAATCAATTGCATGTGGCGATTATATTCCTGTTGCCGAAAATGGATTATTGGAATTTATTGTTCCTTTCCAACAAAGCAAAGCCGATTATAAACCCGAAGATATTGAGCCATTTATTAAAGCTTTAAAAGAACCAAAATTTGATGTGGATAGTCTTGTAATTACCGCTTACACTTCTATGGAAGGCAGCGATAAAACAAATCAAACATTGCAAGGACAACGTGCCGAAAGTATTGTTAAAGCAATTAATCAACGTCAAAAACAAAAAATTAAATACAAAACAATTACTTCGGATAGTTGGGAAATGTTTAAAAGGGATGTGAAAAACTCTAAATATCCCGAAATGGCGAATATGTCTATAGATGAAGTTAAATCGCAACTTAAAGGTAGAGTTTTGAAAGACCTAGAGCCAATTTTAGCGAAACATCGCTTTGCTCGCATTGTGATGAATATTACGTACGATATTACAGGTAAAAACGAACAAGAGTTTGTGGTAAATAAATTCAATAAAGCGATTGCTTCTGGCGATTTAAAACTTGCTTTCTCGGTGCAAAAATACATTGTAAAAGCATGTGAAGAAGGTAGATATTCTCAAAAAGTTGTGAAAGATATGATTATCCCTCAGGATAAGAAATTTGTTCCATTCCTTGTAAACTATTATTATCTTGATAATTTCTTCCTCGAAAATGTGAACGATAAAATGTGCGAAGGCATTAATAAACTTATCAAAATGGATGACAAAAACGATTTTGCTCTATTTGATAGAAGCGTTTGCGAAGTTATGAATGTAGATTTTAAAAATGAAGCTGACATTAAATCAATGCAAGCTAATGTGGACAAAATATACTCGTTAAAACAAATTCCTAAAACAAAGGTTGACGCATTAAATATGGAATTGCAATTTAAAATTTTAGAATTTGCGGATACTTCTGCGTCTCCATCCATTGAAATATTAATTGAATCTACCTATGGAAAAATTCAAAGCATTGTTAATATCGATGCAACATCCTGGTTGAATGCTTATAAATTAGCAACGGTGTTTATTAAACATGGCGATTATGCGTATGCCGAATATTTGATGGCTCCATTTATTAATATGAAAGATATTTTACCCGACTTTGTTTTCACTTATTTCACCTTGTGGAGTTATCGCGAAGAGTTATATTTATCTAATACTTTTTCGGATTTAGCTAAACGTTGTCATGATATAGACAAAGCTCGTTTTTGTACTATAATGAATAAATTTTCGTTCCAAGTTTTAGAAAATTTAGCAGTGAAAAAGTTATATTGTACCGAATGTAAGTAAATGGTTATTATATATTTTAAAGGGGAATAGCGAAAGTTATTTCCCTTTTTTATTAGGATATTGTCTTTGATTTTTCCTTCTACAAAAAGTAGGAGTTAATGTCTTATGGACAAAAACTGTTGTAGTGCTTTGTCTTTTTATATTGATATTAAAGTTCTACGGACTATTTTTTTTGACTTTAAAATCAAAATATTTCTGATTTCGACAAAGCTTCACCCTTGAATTGTGCATGTTTAAAAATGGTGAAGTTTAAAAAAGTGCATAGGTCATTTTGAATACTAAATACACAAATTCATTAGTTGCGTAGCACCGTTCTAATCTGTAATATGATATATTATTAAAAAAATATTTTGGCGAAAAATTTGCCAAGGATGTTGCAAATTTTATGACAAAATTCAACCTTTTTGATATAATTTTTTCCTTGAATTTCAAACAAAAACATAAGCGATTCACCCAAAAAAGGATTGCTGCAAATGCAATTATCTGTTTTTGTTGCAAAAATGAATTAAAAAAGTGTCGAAATCAGGATGTCTGCTTGAAATTATAAATGATTCAAACAAATTTGATCAATCATGGGATTTGTTTTTTGGATGCCTAATTTTTTAGCTTTTTGTATGTCAGAGCATCCGTTCATTTTATCGCCAAATTGCAAATAATACGTTCCTCTGTTGTAATAGTATTTTCCTTCGTTAGCTTGCAATAAAATAGCTTTATTGTGGTCATCAATTGCCGATTTATCCATCATCATTCCCTTTGCTACTCCGCGATTTGAATAAGCATCTGCGTATGCTGGTTTTTGATTTATTGCAGTATTTAAATCATCCATTGCTTCGATTGTTTTGCCATTTGTCAAAAATATTACTGCACGATTATTATAAGCATAAGGATTTTTTGGATAAATTTTTATTGATTCCGAGAAATCTTTAAATGCTAATTGGTTTTTGTTTTGCTCAAAATAGATGCTTCCACGATTGTTCAATGCTACATATGAGTTGGGATAGGATTTTAAAACATCACTAAAAACTGATATGCCATCTTTAAAAACTTCAACTCTTTGACGACTAGCAAATATAAAAAGGATGGCATAAACGGACAAAATAAGAATTGGAATTTTTTGATTTTTGATTTTATGGAACATAAAGGAAGTTATAAAAATTGCTGCTCCAATAAGTGGCACGTATAAATAGTGGTCGTTCATTATTCCGTATGAATTTGGAAAAAGTTGCAGCATTAAAATCATCATTAAAATAAAAAATACAATTCCAAATAGTTCAATGCTTGGTTTTTTCATGAATTTTTTTCCACTCCAAATAATTAATATTAATACTGGCAATGCCGAAAGCCATGCAATAATCGGAATTTCATAGTTTGGATATGGGTGAATTAAGGACAATTTAATGGGAATAAAGATATTTATGACATACAATGCAAAGCCATAAAAGCCATATACAATTCGGGCATAAATTGGTTCTTCTGTTACTTCCCGTGAAATGGAAAATCCTTCCGAATGTTGTTTTACAATGATTGAAATGATCCCAAATAGGATGCTTAGAAGTATAAATCCAATTTTATCTTTCAAAACATCTTTTGAAAATATTTTTCGTTGATATATTTTGTCAATTGCTATTAATATAAATGGCATTAATAGTGCTTGAGATTTAGATAAAAGGGATAAAATAAAAAATATTAAACTATAAATCAGTTGTTTTTTATTGAAATTAGTTTGTATGTATTTTAAATAGAAGATTAAACTAATTATAAAAAAAAGAGCATACAAAACATCTCTTCTGCCAGCTGCATAGGCTACAACTTCGGCTTGTGCTGGATGAATCGCAAAAATCATGGATGCGAAAAAAGCAATCCAATCATTTTTAATAAGCATTCGTAAAAAGATAAAACAGAAAACAAGAGCCAGAAGGTGTAAAAATAAATTTGTATATAAATAAGGAGCAGGTTTTAATCCCGAAAAGAAATGGTTAATAGACAGACTTATGGCAGTTAATGGAACATACATTCCGTGCGTTTCTCCTTTCACAAAAGAGTGTATAAGATTATCGGATGTGAGGTTTAAGGTTTTATTTCCAGTTACATAAACAATATCGTCCCACCCTACAAATTGGTTTTTTCCAATATTTGAAAACGTAATCCAAGTGATTGCAATCAATGCAATTAAAAAATAATATACTTTATTGCTTTTGGGATTTTTACTTAAAATTGGTTGACTTATTTTTTTAGTATTTGCTTTTGACATTCAAGTTGTTTTAAAAAAAATCAAAAATACCAAAAATAAACAGTTTATTAAAAGGAGATGTTGAAAAAAAATTCTAGTTTTACAAAAAAAACTTATGAAAATAACATTTCTAGGAGCCGTTGGAGAAGTAACTGGAAGTAAAACCCTGATTACTACTAAAAAAGGTGTTAAAATCCTATTAGATTGTGGTATGTATCAAGGTAAAGGATTAGGAACCGATTCTATGAACAGGGATTTGGGGTTCGATCCATCTGAAATCGATTTTCTTTTATTATCTCATGCTCACATCGATCATTCGGGATTAATTCCATATGTTCATAAAAATGGATTTACAGGAACTATATTTTGTACTCCCGCAACGCGCGATTTGTGCTCAATTATGCTGCCCGATTCGGGTAAAATCCAAGAATCGGATACCGCAACATTTAATAAAAAACAAAAAGCTAAAAATCTTTTACCAATTGATCCTATTTATACCGAAAAAGATGCGTTTAATAGTTTAAATAGTTTTGTAAGTATTCCATACGGTAAGGATTTTAAATTTTGTGAAGAAGTAAGTATGTTGTTAACCGATGCTGGACATATTTTAGGCGGTTCGGCAATAAATTTAAGCATTAAAGAGGGTGAATTAGTAAAAAAACTATGCTATACAGGCGATATTGGCAGATATGGGAAAAGGATTTTAAAAGATCCTCAAGCATTTCCTCAAGCCGATTATATTATTACCGAATCTACTTACGGGAATCGCGTTCATGAGCCATTACAAACTGCCGAATTAGAATTGTTGGAAATTGTAAAAGAAACTTGCGTGGTAAACAATGGCAAGTTGATAATTCCCTCTTTTGCAATTGGAAGAGCTCAAGAAATTATTTATGCTTTGGATAGATTGCATAATCAGAATTTATTACCCGAAATTAATATTTATGTAGATAGCCCTCTAGCGATTTCGGCAACGGATATTTTTCGTTTGCATAAAGAATGTTTTAACGAAGAGATGAATGAAAATTTAAAAATCGATTCCGATCCTTTTGGTTTTGAGAAATTACATTATATACGTACTGTTGATGCATCTAAACGTCTTAATACATTTGATAAACCTTGTATAATTATCTCGGCTTCGGGTATGATGGAAGCAGGTAGGGTAAAACACCATATAGCTAATAATATCGAAAATAAACGAACCACAATATTGGCTGTTGGATATTGTGCTCCTGAAACATTGGGTGCAAGAATTCTTAGAGGAGATAAAACAGTATCTATTTTCGGAAATGTTTTACGTGTGAATGCGAATGTTAAAACTTTATTCTCTTATTCAGGTCATGGGGATTACACTGAGATAACTAAATATTTGGAGTGTCAAGATTTTTCAAAAATCAAAAAACTATTCCTTACTCATGGCGAAAATGAAAGTAGGGAATTTTTTAAAGAACACCTTCAAAAGCAAGGCATCGAAGATGTTAATCTTCCAGTTTTTAGAGAAACGATTGAATTATGATAATGCTTGATTTACTTTAGAAGCTACTTCCAAAACTTCTTCGTATTCTTTGGGCGATAAATCATTATAAAAGTAATGAACTGGATTTACTTTTGTGCCATTTTTTATCACTTCGTAATGTAAATGTGGTGCTACCGATAAGCCTGTGCTACCAACATATCCTACTAATTCTCCACGTTTTACTTTTTGCCCAGGACGAACAGCAATTTTTGACAAGTGAGCATAAAGTGACTGATATCCAAACCCATGAGATATGCAAACTACATTCCCATATCCAGTTAAGCCTCCAGATTTAAGAATTATTCCATCGCCTGATGCATAAACTGGCGTGCCACGAGGAGATGCAATGTCGATGCCTGTATGCATCCGTTTTACTTTTAGTATTGGATGAAAGCGATATCCAAAGCCTGAAATAATATGTGCTTTGCCATTTCGTAATGGAATAATAGCCGGAATTGAAGCCAACATGTCGTTTTTACGCTTTGTTAAAGCAATTACTTCGTCTAATGATTTGGATTGAACGTATAATTGACTCGATGTCTTGTCTAGTTTTTTATTTATTTCAATCAACAAGTCCGAATATTCCATTCCTTTTAAATCATTATAATAATCAGCTCCACCAATTCCAGCTTGACGCACCGATGAAGGAATTGGCTCTGCTTCAAAAATAACGCGATAAACTTGGTCGTCACGTTGTTCAATTTCTTTAAGTACCGACTGAATTTTGTCCAAACGGTTATTTACCATATTCATTTGAAACTCGTACTGACTGATTTCTCTTCGCAATCTCATCTCTTTTGGCGAATCGAAAAAATTATAGGCTATTGCCATAACTAAAACAGAAAAAGCAACTCCAGTTGCTAAATAGCCTAAAAGTCGGATAATCTGATCTTTCCAAGTAACTTTACGTTTCTCGAAACTGAGTGATTTTGGATTAAAATGATATTTTGTTTTCCCCATTTTTTGGATGTTCTCCTTTATTTTTAGCACTTAAGCTTGGCAAATATATTATTTGTAATTACTTTTCCGAATAAATATCAGATAAAAATTGTTAATGCAATTATTAAAGTCCAGATATTCAGTATTGTAGATTGCTAATTTAGAATGTTAACACAATGTTATATCTACATTAGACAAAAGGAATGAAGTTTTTTTTTTTATTAGATTTCGTTATTCATAAAAAACAATGTAAATTTGGTATCTTTGCGAAGAGTAATTAATATTAATGAAGTACTACTAAAGTTTGTAATATGATGACTATCACACAATTAGAGTATATTGTAGCTGTAGATACATTTAGGAGTTTTGGACAAGCTGCTGAAAAGTGTTTTGTTACTCAACCAACACTGAGTATGCAAATTCAAAAGCTTGAAGAAGAGTTAGATGTTTTGCTTTTCGATCGCCATAAAAAGCCCATTGAAACTACCGAAATAGGTTTGGATGTGATTGAACAAGCCCGAATCATCCTAAATGAACATAAAAAAGTAAACGAAATAATTAAAGATAAAAAGGGAAATATTAATGGCAATCTGCATATTGGTATTATTCCGACCATTGCCCCGTATTTAGTTCCTTTGTTTCTGCTAAACTATATGGATAAATATCCAAATGTAACGGTCTCTATTTCTGAATTAACGACAGCACAAATAATAGATCATTTAAAAAACGGCTTAATCGATTGTGGAATTCTTGCAACACCTATTAAAGAAAATCAGATTCAGGAAATTCCATTGTACTGGGAGCCTTTGGTGACTTATGTTTCTAAAAAACATAAATTGTTTAAAAATAATACAGTGGTGATGACCGATATTGATATCAAAGATGTTTGGTTGCTAAATGAAGGACATTGTTTGAGAAATCAAATTTTAAATCTTTGCCATGATATTGATAAACATATTGCAGATACTCGATTAAATTATCAAACTGGAAGTATCGAAACGTTGAAAAAAATTGTAGAAGCAGGGAAGGGAATTACACTTTTACCCGAATTAGCAATTAGCGATTTTTCGATTAAACAAATGAATATGGTAAGATATTTCCGAAATCCAGAGCCTGTTAGAGAAGTTGGAATAGTAGTTAACAAAAACTATATTAAAAAAAGACTTATTGAAACTTTGAAAAATGAAATTTTAGATATTATTCCAAAAAAAATGAAGGAATCATCTAAAAAATTAATTTTGGACATCGAAATTAAGCAAGCTGTATAAATATTGATTTTATTGCAAATGGAAGTAGTCAAAATTTCGGGAGTAGTAATTACATATAATGAGGAGAAAAACATTGAACGTTGCTTAATTAGCATGTTGAAAGTTTGTGACGAAATTTTGATAATTGATTCTAATTCAGTTGATAAAACCATTGAAATTGCCCAAAAATATAATGTAAAAATAGTTGAACAAAGTTTTTTGGGCTATACAAAGCAAAAGAATTTTGCAATTGAACAAGCTTCGTTTGATTGTATATTATCGTTAGATGCCGATGAGGTTTTATCGGATAAACTCGTAAATTCAATTTTGCAAGTTAAGTCATTATGGAATTTTGATGGATATGAAATGAATCGATTGACCAATTATTGTGGCAAATGGGTTCGTCATTGTGGTTGGTATCCCGACCGTAAAATCAGATTATTTGATAGACGAAAAGCAAGCTGGATAGGAGGGAATTTGCACGAAAAAATGACAATGAACACTGGGGCAAGCCTGTCTAGAATAAAAGGCGATTTGTTGCATTATTCCTATTATACAATTGATGATCATTTGAAACAAGTTGAGAAATTTACTAAAATCTCATCTCAAGAATTGTTTCAAAAGGGGTATTGTCCTTCCTGTTTTAAAGTTGCAATTTCGGGACCTGTAAAGTTTTTTAGAGATTTTATTTTAAAACTCGGATTTTTAGATGGATACACTGGATTTAGAATTTCTTTTATTTCATCTTTTGCAACATTTTTAAAATATGCCAGAGTAAAAGAATTACATCATCAGCAATCAAATAGCAAAAAATGATTCAAGGTTCGATTAAGCGAATTGTTATTAGTAGAACGGATAGTATTGGAGACGTGATTCTTACGTTGCCAATGGCTGGGATTATAAAATCGTTGTTTCCCATTTGCGAAATTTTATTTCTGGGTCGAGAATACACTCACGATGTTGTAGATTGTTGTAAAAATGTGGATAGGTTTGTAAATTACACAGAAATTGAAAAACTAGAATTAAACCAGCAAATTGAGTTTTTTAAAGACATAAATGCCGACGCAATTATTCATGTTTTTCCACGAAAAGAAATTGTTGTTTTGTCCAAAAAAGCAAAGATAAAAATCAGAATTGGGACTTCTCATCGATGGTATAATATTATATATTGTAATAAACTTGTTTCCTTTAGTCGAAAAAAATCAAATCTTCACGAAGCGGAGTTAAACCTAAAACTCCTTGAACCATTTGGAATAAAAGTCGAAGATTATAAACTTGAAGACCTGCATAATTATATAAATTTTTGTCCTGAAAAATTATCCGAAGAAATTCAAAATAAGTTTTTAATTCAAAATAAGATCAAACTTATTATTCATCCTAAATCTAAAGGTAGTGCCCGAGAATGGAGCTTGAATAATTACAAAAAACTTATTCGCCTTTTGCCTCCCGAAAAATATCATATTATTTTAACTGGAACCGAAACCGAAGGGCAATTATTTAGAAATATATGGATGGATTCTTCTGTTGAAAATGTGATGGACTCTAGTGGGCAACTTTCGCTTAAAGAGCTTATTTCTTTGATTTCGAAGGTGGATATTTTATTAGCTTGCAGCACTGGTCCGCTACATATTGCTGGAGTTTGTAATATTCACGCATTGGGATTATTTCCTCCAATTAAACCGATGCATCCTGCCAGATGGCGTCCATTAGGTAATAAAACAAAAGTATTTTGTATAGATAAAACATGTTCAAAATGTCGAAAAAACTCACAATGCGAATGTCTAAATGAAATTTCAGCCGAAGAAGTTGCTTCGTTTATAGTTTCGTTGGAAAATAATAAAGCACATTAAATTCGTTTTTTTTTACTATGTTTGCTTTCCAATCATTTTATATGAAATATCTGTTAATTGTCTTTTCGATAGTGCTACTTTTATCTTGCAATCGTCAAACTCGCAATAATGATGATTCAAAGTCAAATATGGATAGTTCTATTTCGATGAATAATATTTTAACCGAAAATAATCCATATCGAATTAGGGATAGCATAAAGCGTTTTGCAATTATACCAAAACTTAATTTAAATGCTAAATTAAAAATATTCAAGAGTTTAATTGATAGTTTGCAAAATTGTTATATATCAAATGAGGTTAATCAGTATGTTGAAATAGATAAATACAACTACTTAATAATAAAATATATTCAGAATATTGTAGAAAATCATTCGATTGTTCCCGAAATTTTAGCAAAAGATCCAATAAAATTAGTCCGTTCGCCAGATCAAAAAGTTGGTGTTTATACTTGGGATGAACATGCAGGCTCGACTATGAGCTCAAATATTAATATTTTGGTTTATAGAACCTCTGATAACAAGATGAAAACAATTCATTTAGAGTGGATTAATAGAAATATTGAGCATTTAACTTATGCTGGAGTTGTGAAAAAAATATATCTTTTATCAAGCAAAAAAGATGAACGAATTTATATGATTCAAGCAGAAGGCTCAACTTGTTCTAATTGTTATTTTAGTTCCATGATTGGATTTTCGATTTCATATAATAATTTAAATTTGAAATATCCACTGTTTGGAAATAGTAGTGATTATTTGTTTGAAAGCAGAGATAGTAGTCTGATAGAGTTTAATTATAATTCCAAAATTAAAGAGTTTTCGGTATCTTATATGGTTGAAAACAGATCTCTTGATACTGCTTCAGAAAATATTTATTCCATTTCGGAAAAATGGATTTTCAATGGGGAAAAGTTTGTGTTATATCCATTTGAAGATTAAAATTATTGCACAGTGTTTTGTTTAAGATTGTCATGCAGAGCGCAACGAATTGGAGCTTAGGTATCTAACTATTGTGTTCTTTCTATTTCATGCCCATGTTGGTTTGCCTCGGCGAATCACCAACTGGGCATTTAGGTTTGAAGTAAAACTAAATAGCACAGAAATTGTTACACAGTTCGCCGTGGCGAACAGTTCGCTAAAGCGAAGGGCACAGTGTTTCACAGTGTATTTGTAGTTGTGCATCCGCCAGCAGTCGAATTTGGAATGACAAATGTTTTGGTTTTATTAACGATTGGGAAAAGGGATAACAGAGGCGACATCGTCGCCTCTGTTATCCCTTTTCCCAATCGCCCTGAGATGAATTATGACTGTCATTCCGAGACTTCATACAAAAATTTGGAAATAAAGGGTTAATGACATTAGGAGAATTTACCGACCTTTGCAACTTCACATACACAGTGTAGCCGAGTTCCGAATAGTGCTTTTTGCCTGCTTCCGAGTGTGGCTCCA